>NZ_CALFPF010000204.1 GCF_937919775.1 uncultured Gimesia sp. | reverse complement strand
ATCAATTTTCTCAATAGTTGAAACAGGAATTCGGTTAGTCGCTCGTATACACGAGGACAGAGAAGATAACGGGATGTAGAAAATGATTCAATTGATCATCCGTGCCGCGGTTGCAGAGAAATCAATTCTTAATCCCCGTTCTAAACGATTCATGCCGGTTATAGCAATTATTACGACCTGGAATGAGTCGGAAACCCTTAATTCAGCCTACATGACCGCCGTTCCTGATCTATCTTTTAGAAAAGTGTACCCATTTAAAGTAATTCGGGGGTTATCGGCTTTGAATCCGGTATGCCCAGGCGATTGACGTAGAAAGTCTGTTTTAACAGCACTGATCCTAAATGGCGAATGAAGCGAATCTCACGCATGACTCTGTTTGTGAAGCCGATCATCAACAAATGACGGCACAGAGCCGAGGTACGCGCCCACCAGTGCCAGCTCGCGCACAACGTCGTCGTCCCCCGCGTCCGCTCTCCATCATGGGAGGCACCTCTGCCCCGGACAACGCTTACTATCTATTTTTGTTGGTCAACATCACATTATTCCTTAGACCTGCGGAATTGATGCCGGCGATCGCAGATATTCCAATTTATGAAATGCTGATCTTGTCATCTTTCTTCCTTTCACTCGATCAGATTAAACACTCGCTGCAACTTCCAATGCTCAAACGCCAGCCGATTACTTTCTGTGTAATGGGCATACTGCTGGCAGTCGCTTTATCCCACGCTACCCACATGTATTTTTATGGAATTCATACTTCCACCATCTCCTTCTTAAAAATAGTCATGTATTACGTTCTGCTGGTTTCGATCATCGATTCAACACAACGATTGAAAGGGTTGTTAAAAACGGTCGCCATTGCCGCTTCATTGATGATCCTGCTGTGTGTGATCGATTATTCTGGCATTGTTGATTTCGAGTTCATCAAACATATCAGTGACCGAGACGGAGTTTCTGATGCCGGTGAAGAGGTACGCATCTTTCGTATGCGAGGTACCGGTATTTTCCAGGACCCGAACGACCTTTCGGTATTGATCGTCACGACGGGGATTCTCTGCCTGTTCTTTTTTAACGATCCTTCTGCCAGCCCACTACGATTCCTCTGGATCGTGAGCATGATCATTCTGGGAATCGGTCTGATCTACACCCGATCGCGGGGCGGCCTGTTGACACTGGGAATTGCGGGAATGGTCTTTGTATTACCCAAGTACGGCAAAAAAGCGGCCATCGCCTGCGCACTGGTCGGCATGGCAGGAATGACGGTGCTTGCCGGACGTCAAGGGGATATCGATTTGAATTCCGGAACCGGTCACGACCGGATTATGCTCTGGCGCGAAGGTTTGACTGCTTTAAAATCTCCCGATCTGTTTTTCGGAATTGGTCAGGGAACCTATTCCGATCTGGCTGGTCTGGCAGCTCATAACTCGTATGTGCATGCCTTTACCGAACTCGGAATCTTTGGCGGCACCCTGTTTATTGGCTGTTTCTTTTTCGCCGGATTGGGGCTGTATCGTCTGGCACGTTTCCAGAGTTCCAACAAAGGCAGGCCGATCTTCCGAAATCCGGAACTGGAACGCTACCTGCCTTATGCAGGGGCAATCCTGGCTGCCTGGTGTGGCGGAATGATGTCGCTATCCCGCTGTTATGTCGTTCCGACCTATATGATTGTCGGGGTCTCAGCAGCCTATCTGAATCTGGCAGGTGCCAGTCTGGCAAAACCGACTCCTGTGATCTATTGGAATAAACAGCATCTGATTCGCCTTGTCGGCGTCAGTCTCAGCTTGCTCATAGCACTCTTTATTATTGTACGAATTTTCGCAAATTAAACCTTAGCGAGAGAAATAAGACTGAAAGTCTGGAAATGAATCAACGTCGATCAATCAAAACAAATCTATTTGCTAACTGGCTCAATCATGGAGTGAGTCTGGTGATCGGCATTTTTCTCATGCCTTACGTATTGCATATCCTGGGTGATGCGCAATACGGAAGCTGGATTTTCATCAATGCCATCGCCGGCTATTCCGGTCTGCTCTATCTTGGATTCGGTCAAACCATCAGTCGTTATGTGGCACACTATCATGCCAAACAGGACTGGAATCGGCTGAACCACATCTCCAATGTCATTTTCGCCATCTATCTGGGAATGGGTGTCCTGGCGCTGATCACAGCGGGAGTCATCGCCTGGCTGGCCCCACACTTGAGTGACTGGGGAACCATTTCGCTATTTGAAATCAGACTCGTCATTCTCATTCTCGGACTGAACGTTTTCGTCGGACTGGCGGGCAGTGTATTCGGTGGTGTGTTGATGGGAATTCAACGCTTCGACATCGAACGCGGCGTCAATCTCACAGGAGGCATCCTGCGTTTAATCCTGACGGTCCTCTTCCTGAAAGCAGAATGGGGTTTACTCACGATTGCCGTGATCTTTTTCGTGGTCACCCTGATCGAGAATCTGGGACAGTGCTTTTTCGCGTTTCGACAGGTAAAAACATTTCGTATTGGTCCCAAGTACATGGATTGGACGATCCTCAAGGAATGTGGATCTTTCAGCGGATTTGCTTTTATCGACGCCATCGCCTGGACAATGATTGAAGCAACCGATTCGATTGTGATTGGGATCTTCTTCAGCCCGGCTGCAATCGTCCCCTACTATATCGCATTACGGCTGACCCAGTTCATCAATATGCCGATTTCTCAGATCGGTAAAGTATTCATGCCTCGTGCAGGGGAATTGCATGCGAATGAAGAGCACGAGGCGCTGCAAAAACTGGTTCTCAATGGGGTCTCGCTGTCGTTTTTACTGGTAACCGGATTTTTTATTGGTGTCTGTTTCTTTGGCAACACTCTGATCACAACCTGGATTGGGCCCGGATATCCACAAAGCCATTTGCTGTTAATGATTTTATTGGGAGCACGTATTGTGGCATTACCTGTCGTCACATTCCGTTCTGTCCTGTATGGCATGGGAAATGTCAAAATCCCCTCGTTGATTTACATGGGCGAGGCAATTGCCAATCTGATTCTGTCTTTGATTCTGATTCAATCGTTGGGGTTGATTGGTGTGGCATTAGGAACGGCAATTCCGATTCTGATTGCCGAACTGGGAATCATCCTGCCTTATGCCATGAAAAAGCTGAATATCTCCGCAGGCCAACTGCTGCGAACGGCTATCGGGCCGACTGTGACTCCCTTACTCGTGCTGTTGGGCTATTCCTATTACTTGCCGCAATTTATCGAAGTTCAGAATTCCTGGTTCACATTAGTGGGAGTCGCCGCGGGAGGCGGAGTCTTTCTGATTGGCACCTGGTTCATTATTGAAAAAGGAACCGTGCTTCTGCACCGTCCTGCACCAAAATCTCTGAATACATAATTTTTAGTGATTGATACTTATTTAAGACTATGAGTGATTTAATGACGACAATTTATTTTCAAAACCAACAATCGAATCCTCTCACAGGGGTGAGTTCCAATGACGTCAACGACCTATCGTTGACGATTAAAGTCTATGATCACAAGCAGACGGAATACTGCCTGCAGTTGTGGAAAACACTGGAAACGAAATTTGATAATATCCCCTTAATGTGTTCTCACATCTGGACATCGACGTGGATTGACCATTATCAGGATCTGATCCCCTGCTCTTTTGCTGTCGCTTACAAAGGAGATACTCCCTGTGGAATTTGTCTATTGACCGAAGGCGCTGATCAACACGACGGTCCATTATTAATCAAGACACGACATCTGGGGACAGCGGGAGAACCAGCGGCTGACAGCGTATGTGTCGAATACAATGCACTGCTGGTTCAACCGGAAGATCAACCTGCTTTCATTAACGCACTGCTGGACGCTCTTGCCAATAGCGAGGAATGGGATTCACTGCTGTTTGACGGTTTTGCCAGCGCAGAACTGGAATCGTGGGATCTCCCACAACAGGATACTTCAGAACGCAAAGTCGAAAGCCACTATTTCGATCTGAAACTGATTCGGGACGAAGAACGGGATGTGATTTCCGGTTTTGGATATTCCACACGGAAAAACTTACGCAAAAACATGAAGTCCTATGGCAACCTGACAACGGAGTGGGCGGAAAATCTCGAGCAGGCTGAATCGATCTTCGCAGATCTGATTTCACTGCACCAGATGCGCTGGCAAAAAGAGGGGTTACCCGGCTCATACGCGAGCAACCGCTTTACGAATTTTCATAAAACGCTCATTCAGAAACTGATTCCCACCGGCCAGATGGGACTGTTTCGCGTCAAAATCGAAGGACAGGTCATCGGCTGTGTGCAGGTTCTGATCGACCGCAATCGGGTGCTCTGCTATCAGGGTGGATCTGCCGAATATCAAGGTAAACTCAGCCCGGGTGTGATCGCTGACTACTTGTGTATCGAAGAATGCTTCAAACGGGGTTTCGATGCGTATGATTTCCTGGCAGGAAACAGCCATCACAAGCAGAAGATGAGTACACATCACACCTATTTGACATGGACTCAGATTCGACGTCCCCGCTGGAAATTCACGGCTTTAAACGCGTTACGAAAAATCAAACAAATGCTGACTCAGATAAAAAAAGCGAATCACGAATCAGAATCATGACTCGAACAACAACACACAGGTTAGCAATATTTAATTTCCTTTTGGACACTTTGCGATGAGTACTATTGAAGCTCTTGCTAACAGAAATACTTCCGTTCAAACCCTGACCGGTGGCAGGCGTTTGCGCGTTTGCCATCTGAGTCTCACGTTATGCACGGGAGGCTTGGAAAGGTTGCTGGTCGATTTTGCACGTTATCATAATCGGGAACAATTCGAACTGGAATTTATTGCGCTGGGTGAAACAGGACAACCCGCTGAAGAAATTCGAAAGTTAGGCTGTAACGTGATTGAATTTCCGTTGACCGCTCCCGGCAAGATTGCCCGCATCAGTCAACTGGCGAATTTTTTCAGCATGCGAAACTATGATCTCCTGCACACGCATAATGCATTCCCTCATTTTTATGGCAGTCTGGCAGCATATCGGGCAAAAATACCGGCCATCATTCATACTCGTCATGGAAGACGGTTTGGCAAGACTTTCAGCGAACGACTGCAATTTGCGATTGCCAGCCGCATCGCAAATCGCGTTGTGCCCGTTTCCGATGACACCGGAGAACGCTGTAAAAAAATCGGCAGGTTACCTGACAGAAAAATCACTCGTATCTGGAACGGCATCGATGTCGATCGCTTTATTTTTACAGGCCCTGCTGATGCGATGACGGCGATTACGGTTTCGAGACTGTCTCCCGAAAAAGACCTGATGACAATGCTCGAAGCGGTGAAAATCGTTGTGAATACGATTCCCCATTTCCGTTTGATGATTGTCGGAAACGGTCCTGAACGGGAACGACTCGAGCAGAAATCAGCCGCACTGCAATTAGAATCTCACTTACAGTTTTTGGGAGAACGCAACGACATCCCCCAGTTACTCAGCCAGGCAGGATTCTATGTTTCCTCCTCGCTGACGGAAGGGATTTCTCTCACGCTTCTGGAAGCCATGTCTGTAGGCCTGCCGGTTGTCACCACTTCCGTGGGAGGCAACCCTGAAATCGTACAAGAACCGAATACAGGTCTCCTGGTTCCTTCTGCCAATCCAGCGAAGTTAGCTGCAGCCATCATCCAGATGTGTGATCAGCAAGCCGACTGGCAACAAATGGGACAACAGGCCCGAGCCAGGGTCGAGCAGCACTTTAATATTCGATCCATGATCAAAGAGTATGAAAATCTTTATCTCGATGTTTTATTTCAGCCCTCAAAATGAAAAGCCATGAAAACCAAACTGAACACTGAACATCTCGATGTTCCGAACAATCAGCAATTTGAATCCTCTGAATTGCAACAACCTTGCAATGACGTGCGGATCGAATTTTTCCAATTGCAGAGCGCCCAATTGCAATCGGTCTCTGAATTGTATCAGAGTTGGATGCAACTGTTTCAAAATGATCAGAATTCCAATCTCGATCAGCACCCGGATCATGTGATTCGTTTAATTCCCATTTTCCAGGAATTGTACTCGCAATTTCCGGGACATCTGATGCAATGCCGCAGAGAAGGAAAGCTGGTTGCAGCAGGCATCCTGCTCCCTAAAACAGTAAAAACAAAAGCCCTCAAAGCACTGGGCCCCGCCCGATTACTTCAAGGGTACTATTTATGTGGAAACCGTTTTCTCTTAGAGCAGGATTATCAACAGGATGAAAATCTCCTGAAACATTTGCTGACATCGGCATTGTCATTTTGCGAGGATCAAAAGGCAGAATTCCTGTTGCTGGAAGATTTGCTCATCAATCAACCACTCAACAAAGCAATTCCCGGCTGCGAAAATCGTTTCTTAATTTATTCAAATACCGGATTACAAAACCGCAGTTTGATTCATTTTCCGGAAAACCCGGCAGATTACTGGAAACAATTTCGGCCAAAATCAAGAATCAAGCAGCGAAAACGTTTACGGCAAAATAGTGAAATGCGATTGATTCGCGTTACCGAGCCCGATCAGGTTGCCGATTTCCTGGAAGCAGCGCACCAGATATCACTGAATACCTGGCAAACACAGCGACTGGGGCTCAGAATTAAAAACGATGAAAAAGAACTCGAAGAAATGACATTTCTGGCACTCAACGGCTCGCTTCGTTCTTACTTACTGATGAAAGATGATCAACCAGTTGCCTTCAAAGTCGGTTATCAGCACAAAGGGGTCTATCGTGATCTGGAAATCGGGTTCGACCTGAATTATGCAAGCACTTCTCCCGGCGAAGCACTCTTGTTGCTGACACTGGATGACTTAATTAAACATGATACCCCGGACACTTAC
>NZ_CALFPF010000203.1 GCF_937919775.1 uncultured Gimesia sp. | reverse complement strand
CGCGTCGCCCCCTTTTATAATGGCCTAAAACGGGATGTCTCCTGGTTATTGAATAAACTTCCCGTCGTCGGCGAATCGATGGAACACACACTGGGCAGCTTTAAAGAAGCCGTCAAAGGCTTCCTGCACGGAGGCATGCTGTTTGAGGAAATGGGCTTCCGCTATATCGGCCCCGTTGATGGTCATAATATTGAAGAGCTCTCCGGCTACCTGCAGATGATCAAAAACATCAAAGGCCCCGTTCTGTTACACGTGTTAACAGAAAAAGGGCACGGCTTTGAACCGGCCACAAATGACCCGGTTTCCTTTCATGCGCCGGCTCCTTTCCAGCGCAATGAAGAAAATGAAATTGTGCCCATTGAAAAACCGGGCAGCGGTGCATCCAAAGCATTTACCGATGTGGTCAGCAGTTCGATCTTTCAGGCGATGACCGACAATGATCGAGTGGTCGTACTGACGGCAGCCATGTGTGCCGGCAACAAACTGGGCAAAATTCGCGATGGCTTCCCCGATCGATTTTTTGATACCGGAATCTGTGAAGCGCATGCGGTCGCTTTTGCAGGGGGCATGGCGAAAGCGGGGCTGCGACCGATTGTGGATATCTACAGCACGTTCCTGCAGCGCAGTTTCGATCATATTTTCCAGGAAGTCGCGCTTCAAAACCTGCCGGTCACCTTCTGCATGGACCGGGCCGGAATTGCCGGTGAAGATGGTCCCACTCACCACGGGGCGTTTGATAATACCTATATGAGATGCTTCCCGAATATCGTCCTGATGTCCCCCGGCGATGCCCGGGATGTCGAGCCGATGCTTGATTTCTCCCTGAATTATGCAGGGCCGACGGCCATTCGCTACCCCAAAGCTCCCGCTGATTCCGTCGAACGGAAAGTCGCACCGGTCGAACTGGGCAAATCGGAAGTCTATGTCTGGGGCAAAGATGGAATGCTCATCGCCTTTGGTTCTCTGTTCACCAATTGTATCCAGGCTGCAGAAAAACTCCGGGAAGAAGGCCTCGACGTGGGGGTAATCAATGCCCGTTTTGCCAAACCATTAGACACGGAAGTAATCAATCAGGCGATTCAGGAATCGGGCTTTGTGATTACCGTTGAAGAAGGTACACTTTGCGGCGGTTTTGGTTCAGCCGTTCTGGAATCTGCCAATACTGCAGGGCTCAACACAAGTCACCTCAGACGACTCGGTATTCCTGACCGCTTTATCGAACATGGTAATCGGAATGAATTACTGGTGGACCTGGGGCTGGATGTTGCCGGAATCATAGCGGCAGCGCGTGAAATGCTCCAGCAGACCAAAGTTACGGTAAACGAATAAATTTCCTTCATTCATTCTCCAATCAGTATGGACGCTTGATCTACGGAGCCTTCCGAATGTTTTTATTGAACAGAGCACTTCCCTCACGAATTCTATGTTTTTTCTGTTTTTCCCTTTCGCTGGTCGCAGCCAGTCTGAGTTCAGAGACGAAATCCGCTGCCGCAGAAACCTACGAATTCCGGGAGTCGAACACAGACTCTCGCACATTTAATGTCAATTCGACCATTAAAGTTGATGGACTGCTGGAAACGGCAATCAAATCGGGTCAGTCAAGAACACTCAAACTGGATGTGGAAGGCAAACTCCAATACCTGGAACGCAGACTGCCGGGCAAAGGCCGTGATGCGGAAGCGCTTCGTTCACTTCGTTACTACGAGTCGGCGACAGCGAACATTGATGTGCAGGGACAAAAAACGTTTGCCCGCGGCCGCGATAAACACCGCATGATTGTCGCGGAGGGCACAACGGAAGGGCTTTCCTTACACTCTCCTGTCGGGCCGTTGATGCCATCCGAGCTGGAATTACTCAACTCCCCGGGAGACAGCCTGCCCGTGATCGCACTGCTGCCACAATCTGAGGTCGAAGTAGGCGAAGTCTGGACTCCCGATCGCTGGGTGCTTCAGTCGCTCACAGGGCTCGAAGCAGTCCTGAAGTCAGAACTCACCTGCAAACTGGAATCCGTGGAAAACGAACTGGCAAACATCAGCTTTCAGGGAAAAATTGAAGGAGCCACCGTTGGAGCGCAAACGGAAATTGCCGTCACAGGCAAGCTGCAGTTTCGAATGAATGGCCATTTCATCAGCCATCTGGAAATGGAACAGACCGAAAAACGATCGGTCGGTTCAGTCAGTCCGGGGATGAAAGTCACTGCCCGCGTGAACTGGAATCGCACACTGGCGGTTGGAACGGGACCATTGACGGATGAAGCTCTGGCTGCCATCCCCCTGGAAACAAAACCCGAAGCCAAATACCTGAGTTTTGAGCCTCCCTGGGATGTTCGACTGCTGCTCCCGCGAGACTGGTATGTCTTTCATCAGACAAGCCAGGTAGCCGTCTTGAGATTACTCGAAAAAGGGAGCCTGATAGCACAAACCAACATTTCAAAAATCCCCTCGGTCAAGCCGGGCAGCCACACTTCGGAAGAACAGTTCCAGCAGGACATTCGTACTTCCCTGGGCGCCAATCTGATTAAAATACTTAAAGCGGAAAACCTCTCTCCGGCAGACGGAAAGTTCATTCACCGGGTCACTGTAGCCGGTAAAGCAAACGAAATTCCCGTACAATGGATTTATTACCTGTGTGCGGCCCCCTCCGGCAGGCAGATTTCCTTTGTCTTTACGGTCGATGAAAAACTGGTCGACCAACTGGACAATCGGGATACAGACCTTGTGCTGAGTCTTGAATTTCTGGAGCCGCAGGCCCCTCCCGTTCAGGCTGGGCCCGCGGAAGCCAGCGAACGAAAATAATTTCCGAGGGCTTTACCGCACTGAAATGGTTCAGAACCGAACCAGCGATCATCCTTTCTCTGTCGAAATAATCCCTACAATCACTACTTTCATCGACCGATATTCCTTCACGTCGAAGATTTGTAGGCTACATTCCTCCCGAGTGCGAACTAAGCTTCGTTGTAGAGAACTCGATTTCGAATTCTATGCGCGGATCAATTCTGATCAAACTGCGATTTCCAGCAACGATAGTTTCATCTCCTTCAGAGGAAGCAGATTTACTTCCTGATCAGGCAGAGAAGCATGACGATATTTCTAACAACATCCATGATTTCCATGTCGAATGACATTCTGATTTGTTTCGGGGCCGGTTTACTCATCGCCGTCAGCCTGGGTTTCACTGCAGGTTACTTTTTCGGCAAGGGTGCCCCCGCACGCAATTTCCGCCGTGCGAAAAAACATATCCAGAGCTGCTTTCAACATGTTAAAGAGACGCTGGATACCGCTCAGTCCGCATGCGCACTGCTCGAGAAGTTTCCTGGAATGCTCCTGACCAAAGAGCAATCCAGCGAACTCAACAGGAAACGATCTAATTTGCTGGATCTGATCAATCGGCTGGTCGAACGAAAATTTTCGGACCAGGAACAGATCCAGCCGGAAAAAAAACCGGATAAAAAGAAACCTCAGGTCTTTCCGGCAATGCAATGGGTTTTTGAACCGGAACAGTCTCACTTAAAGCTGCCGGACACCATAGCGTTTGAAGCCAACCTGGAAATGATGCTGCTCGCGGGAACATCCACCGAGCTGACCAGCGGTCTGCTGCTCGTACAGATGAATCAGTCGGAGCAGCTTAAGGAACGATTTGGAATTATGGCCCCTGTCAAGTTTATGAAGACACTTTCACGTCTGGTTCTGCACAAAATAAGAGACGAGGAGATCATCTGTCTCTGGAAA
Source organism: uncultured Gimesia sp. (assembly GCF_937919775.1). Classification (GTDB taxonomy): domain Bacteria; phylum Planctomycetota; class Planctomycetia; order Planctomycetales; family Planctomycetaceae; genus Gimesia. Next base: position 776 of record NZ_CALFPF010000203.1, on the reverse strand, counting down.
GCGGACACTCTGGCAATTCTGTTTCCCGGTGTGCCGATGAACGAGGGTCAGTCCAATGCGGAAACGATCCGCGATGCCATTCGGCACCACCATTTCCGTCTGGAATCAGATAGCCCGGAAGTTGTCGTCACCGCCAGTCTCGCGTATATCACCTGTGTTCCCGGCGACTCGGCAGAACTGGTGCTCGACCGCGGTTTGCACGCACTGGCCAAATCACAGAAAAAAGGCCGTAATCAGCTGATCATTCAAGACAGCCACTCCTACGAGCATAAAGCTGCGGTTTGAACTTGAAGTAGACAACTCGGCTGCCTGCCCCCCGTCTGCTCAGAGGCCCGTTATTCCGACCGTGTCGGTTCCATTTCGCTGATCCATTTCTGAATCAAATCAACGGCTTCCTGATGTACGATTCGATTACCGATATTGGGCATTCGCGCTGCCAGATCGCTGGATTGCAATCGGTGCATTAAGATCGATTTCTCCGGCGCACCGGGAACGATATCGTAACTGCGTCCTCCCGATCCCCGGCCTGCGGCCACCGGTGTTTTCCAGACGCCAATTTTGGCAGGATCATTTTGCGTCAAACGTAAATCCAATCCTGTCGTCCGGGCATTTCCGCCGGGGCTATGGCAGTGCGCACAATTAACCGCCAGATAAGCGCGCACGCGCTGATCCAGGTTGCCTGAACCCGGTTCGTCAAAAGCGGCCATAGTTTCAATGGTTTCGGGGTCCGGCACTGCATTCAGCAACTTGTTTCGCTTCAGATAGGCCAGTTGATT
>NZ_CALFPF010000202.1 GCF_937919775.1 uncultured Gimesia sp. | reverse complement strand
CCTCGGATATTAACGATATCTTATACTAAACACAACTTATTTATCAATATTTATAAATTTACTCCTGTGTAATCTCTTGCCTATCTGTTTGTATGTAACCCTATGTGAAATATTCACTTAACCAGAAAAACCCTTTATGTACAGACGCCTGCAGTGACCACAGCCAGTGGTGGATCCCCTTTGATCGAACGAGAAGTGAACCGTCTGGGAATTCACAAGACGATTTCGGTGCGGCGGGTTGATTGAATGTTTCATCGTGCCGCACAATCAGGCTTCTCCCCATTCGGAACCCAGCCAACCGATGGCGTCGGACGAGATGACTGCCGGTCCCCTGCCGAAGTGACTCGAACCGGAAGAATTGATTCGGCGTGAATGGTGTAAATGGATCCGGTGGGCTCAACGCGTGCATTGATCGACCAAAAACAAACTGCGCGAAACTTATCCTTGATCGCCGTGTTTGATTAGAAATAATACATTGACGTGATATCAATTCTGCCGGGTACGAAACGCCTCTGCACACCAGACAGAAATCCCCGGGAGACAGACATGACTCGAATTTCCTTCACTCTGATCGCACTGCTGGCGGTCGTCGCTTTCTCCAGCGAAACAATCTCAGCACAACAGAATCGCCCGAATGCACCGCGCAATCTCCGCGATAAAGTGATCGAATATCGCGATCTTGAGTACGCGCACGTGGATGGTTCTTCCCTGCTGCTTGACCTGTATCTGCCCCAAGGGGTCAAAAATCCGCCGTTGCTGGTCTGGATTCATGGCGGGGGCTGGCGCAACGGTGACAAAGGGCGTGGCGGCAAACTGGTTCCCCTGGGAACCGACGCCGGTTATGCCTGTGCCAGCATTAATTATCGCCTCAGCGGCGAAGCAACGTTTCCCGCGCAAATTCACGATTGCAAAGCCGCTCTCCGCTGGCTGCGTGCACATGCGGAGAAATACGGCTATGATGCCACCCGCATCGGCGCAGGAGGTTCCTCAGCCGGCGGTCATCTCGTCGCGCTGTTGGGTACGAGTGGGGGAGACAAGGACCTCGAAGGAAAAGTCGGCGGCAATCTGGATCAGTCGAGCAGCGTGCAGGCGGTCTGCGACATGTGGGGGCCAACGGACTTCCTGCAGATGGACGCCCACGCCGTTCCGCAATCACGTTTGAAACATAACGATCCCCGCTCACCCGAATCCTTACTCATCGGCGGCCCGATTCTGGAAAACAAAGCCAAAGTCGCGCAAGCCAACCCGATTACCTACATCGACAAAAACGATGCCCCGTTCCTGATCATTCACGGCAGCCAGGACCCTGCGGTCCCCGTGCATCAGAGTCACCTGCTGCATCAGGCATTGAAGGCGAAAAATGTTCCCGTAAAATTGCACATCGTCAAAAACGCGGGTCACGGCGGTCGCGAGTTTAACACCCCCGAGATCGACACCATGATTGTGGAGTTCTTCAACAAGAGTCTGAAGCAGGCGAAGAAGTAAAGCTGCAGAATAAAAACAACCAGCACTCACGCAGTTTGTGAAACTCGATTGAATGCTCTGGAAGGAATGCGGAATAAACGTCATACTATGCTGCTTACAGCTTGTCGTGAAATTTTGCTTCTATCATCAGAGATAAGGACGAACGGATGTCGCCTGCTCAGGAATCGGGTTCTGTGAATGCGTCGGGGCACAGCCGTCGCTATTTTCTCGCAGCGGGAGCTGGCATTGCAGCCGGGATGCTGCCGACGCTTGTTTCAGCGCAGGCACAAAAAGGAGCCACGATGAATTCTCGACCGAAATGTCTGTTCTTTGATGTCAACGAAACGCTGCTCGATCTGGACGCCATGAAAGTGAGTGTCGCAGAGGCGCTGGGCGGCCGGGCTGATCTCTTGCCACTCTGGTTCACGACGATGCTGCAGCATTCGCTGGTCGCGACAGTCGGCGATCATTACGACGATTTCGGCGTGATCGGCGCCGCCACGTTGCAGATGGTGGCCCGCAATCAGGGCATTGAACTTTCCGACGAAGCCGCGAAACAGGCGCTCGCGCCGATTCGTTCGCTCCCCCCGCATCCCGACGTGAAGCCGGCGCTCGAACAACTGAAGCAGGCCGGTTATCGCATGGTGACGCTGACGAATTCCTCGCAGGCCGGCGTCGATGAGCAGATGAAAAACGCCGGCTTAACGGATCTGTTCGAGGTTCGATTAAGTGTCGAAGAACTGCAGATGTTCAAACCGCACAGCCACGTTTACAAATGGGCGGCGCGAAAAATGAATGTCCCCCCGGAAGACTGCATGCTGATCGCCGCCCATGGCTGGGACATCGCCGGTGCCCTCTGGGCCGGCTGGCGCGGTGCGTTCGTCGCAAGACCCGGCGCCCAACTTTATCCGCTGGCGAAACAACCCGAAATCAACGAACCCGACATGCAACGCGTGGCCGCACAGTTGCTGCAACTGGGAACCGACTGTTGTTCGTAATTCACGACTACAAATCAGAAACAAGCAACCCAAAGTCATCCGAATTGGTTATTTTCCAACTAAAATATTCAACGTTGTGTGCTACTGTCGGCTGGCCCGACAGTGCGCGCGGGTGAGCAGGTGGTAACGGAAATACCTCACGAGAAGAAGAATCTATTCGTCGGTTGCATTACAAAAAGTATACTGAATCTAAGTTGCACCAGCACTGTCGGACAAGCCGCAATACTGTTCGGCACGGAATTTGCGCCCTGTGGCGGGTAAGTATAAAATACTGC
>NZ_CALFPF010000201.1 GCF_937919775.1 uncultured Gimesia sp. | reverse complement strand
GTGGTGTTTTATCTCAGGCAGTTAGCCCGTGGCAAACACAGTCTCACGTATCGTTTGCGGGCGGAAATACCGGGACAATTCAGCGGACTGCCCACGATCGGGTACGGCATGTATGCACCGGAGTTGAAAGCCAATTCGGATGAGATCAAAGTGAAAATCAGCGATTGATCGCAAGGTTCAAATCAGATCGGCTCCCAGAAGGTACCATTCCATCTGCTGAGCCGATTTTGCGCCGCGTCGAACAGATAAAGATTTCGGTCTTTGAAAATCGTCTGTAACTTTGCCGGTTGATACTGCTCAGGCCGGTATCGTCCCACAAGAACCGATTGATCTAACTGCGGGTCGTTGATCACATAATCAATGTGCCGGTCCGCCGGGTCGTGTGCGACCAGAACCAGCGCGGGTTGTTTGATTTGCGGATGATGCTGGATCATCTGCTGGAACTGGAAATGTTTGAATTTTGAAAAGGCGACATTGTTTATGACCATTTCCAGCTTTGAGACCGTCCAGAGCGGGGGGATCGCTACCAGATTGGTCAAACACGCGATCAAAATCATCGACGTCCAAAGCCAGCTCATCAGCGGACGCTCGATGTGACGCCAGATTCGAAACAGGCTTTGCGTCACTCGGGCAAAAATCAGCGCCCAGAGAGGACCGGTTTCAAACACATAATGCCAATGCATGATTCCGTCATACCAGTAGGGAATATGCACGACATGTAGTGAGAGTATCGAAGCAAACACAAGCCACCAGCGGCTCCAGTGTCGGCATTCCGTGATCAGAAAAATCAGCCCCGCCAATCCCAGGGGGATGATTCCGAGCGTCCACTGCAGACTGGCCAGAATGCGATTTTGCACATTTTGAACCGCTAAAGCCGGCGTCAGGTTCTCGGCCCATTTGTCATAGTTTTTCAGAACTTTCGGGCCGAGTTTCTGTTCTCCGCGAATCACATTGTTGAAACCATAAACATGGCGCGGGGTGTAGATGTCGGTATAAACCTGGTACGGCATTTTCCAGCCACTGCCAGTGATGGACTGATTGTAACAGAAGAGACAGATCAATCCGCAACCGAGGGGAATTGCCAGCCCGGCTACCAACGCGAATACCGATTTCACAGTTGCGGAAGTTGTCGAACTTCCAGGCTTTCGAAAAAGACACCAGCGGACGACTTCCACTCCCAGCCAGATGCCAAACGGCAGCGCAAAACCTGCGGCGGTCATCGGACGACAGAGCATGCCGAACGCGAGTCCCAGTCCTGCCAGAAACGCATCACGGAAAGCGCGGGTGCGCTGCATCCTCAGAAACGCCCAGAGAAACAGGGAAAGCCCAACCAATGTCGGGTGATGTGCCAGGAGCAGGTTGCTGAAAATGGCCATGCCCGGAGAGAACGCGACGATCAGGCCCGCCAGAAGTCCGACACCATTGCCGGCCAGTTCTCTGCCGGACCAGAAGATAAAAAACGCCGTGATTGCTCCCGCCAGCCAATATCCCCAATAGGGGTGCCCCCAGGAGACAAAAGGGGCCAGCCAGAGACCGGTTCCCGGAAAATAGCGGCTGGCCATTTTTCCTTCATTCAGGACATGGACTTGATTAAAAATTTCCGGTGCGGCGGGATGACTGGGAAACGAGGTTTTGCCAGCTAGAAACGTTTTCGCCTGGAACAGGTAGCTATATTCATCGTGGTACGCAGGAGGCAGATCTCCCAGAGTCAGTTTGCGCTCCGAGTCAACAATATGGTCAGCGGTCCAGACACTCATCAGAAACGAACTGGCGGCAACAATGAAACTGAGTGAAAATGCGAAATAGTCCAGGCGTTTTGTTGCACGCTTTTCGCGAACCCAGTCTTCTGACAGCCGGGGGCGCAGCAGACTGCTCCAAACTTTGAAATTGATGTAAGGGCGAAAAAACCAGCAGAGCGGACTGAGTAATAAGAGAATGAAGTACGGAGTGGTATCGACGTTGACATACAGGAAAAAACGTGTGAGTAAAGGCAGTTGTTGATTTTCGGACTGCACCCGGTCCCATTCATAGGGGGCGAGCAGACCGAAAAGTGCCATCGCAAAGATCAGATGGAGCAGCGGAATCCAGCGGGAGTTCGTCTGTTGATCCGGCGGCAAATCTGAAGCAAGCCGAGCTGAAGTTTGGTTTTCCGAATCCATGAGGTCGTTGTAATTTCTGAATGTCTGGTTCCAGATCTGCCTGCGATGGCAGAATTCGTTTTCCGTTGTCCTTTGAAGAGTATAACTTTGAGAATCAGGGAAAAGAAAGGGCGTGGTTGAATAACTAACCACGCCCTTGCAAATGTTTTCGAATTCAAAAAACGATTTACAGCCCGTTTTTACTTTTTGGCTGTTTTCTTACTGGCCGCCTCTGTCAGGAGTTTCTCCAGATTGGTTTTCTGGGAGGCGGATAAGATCGTCTCGTATTCCGTGTTGCGTTTTTTATTTAATTTGTCCAGTTGTTTTTTCAGACTGTCGATTTGTGGCTGGTAGTCGGCCTGGATTTTGTAAATCTTGTCGCGCTGTTCGGGCGAAAGTTCCAGTTTGCCATAATGATTGGGGAGCCGGCCCTTTGACTTTTTCGGCGTGGCTTTGGTTTCTTTGGCACTGGCTTTGGGACTGTCCGTCTCTTTCTTCTGAGCCGGTAAGCTATCCGCTGTGCAAATCGTCAACGCGAGTCCTGTGAACAAAACAACAAACAGCTTGACATAAGTTTTTCCAAACATCTTATTCCCCGC
>NZ_CALFPF010000200.1 GCF_937919775.1 uncultured Gimesia sp. | reverse complement strand
ACCTGTCGCTGCGGATTTAAATCAGACTGAACTCACTTTAGCTATTCTGAATATCGATTTTTCATGGAACAAAAACCAGCAGAACTGACGTTTAAAATCCAGGACATGGATTGTGTCGAAGAAGTCTCCATATTAAAACGGGAACTCTCCCCCCTGGTTGGTGGAGAAGAACGACTGTTTTTTGACGTTCTCAACCGACGCATGACCGTCAAGCCGTCATCGGTGGAGGTCTCTGCAGCAGCCATCATTCAGGCCATCGGCCAGACAGGCATGCGGGCCGAGATCTGGGATGCGAAAAAAAAACAAACGACGTCGGCCTCATTCTGGTCTCGACAGGGCCGCAGCCTGCTGACCGGCCTGAGCGGTTTACTGATGGGTTCTGCATTCCTGACGCACGTCTATTTGACCGGCAGCTTCAGCGCCGCCCTCGGTGCGGAAGAAGCGACAAACGGCTCAATGCCGCTGCCGGTCCGTTTGCAATATCTGACCGCCATCCTGACGGGCATCTGGTTTGTGCTTCCCAAAGCCTGGTTTGCGTTGAAACGTCTGCGTCCGGACATGAATCTGCTGATGTGCATCGCCGTGATCGGCGCGCTGTTGATTGATGAATGGTTCGAAGCAGCGGCCGTCGCGTTTTTGTTTGCTTTCTCGCAGTTGCTCGAAGCGTGGAGTGTCGGCCGCGCACGCAAAGCAGTTGCGGCCCTGATGGACCTGACGACTCCGATTGCCCGCATCCGCGATGCCGAGGGTAATGAAACGACTGTCACACCCGAAGCGGTGGAGGTCGGCACCATCTTTCTGATTCGACCGGGCGAGAAAATTCCCCTGGATGGTCGCATCATCAAAGGCAGCAGCGAAGTCAATCAGGCGCCGATCACAGGAGAATCGATTCCGGTCAATAAGCAGATAAACGATGAAATTTTCGCAGGCACCATCAACGGTGACGCGCTGCTGGAAGCAAAATGTACCAAACTGGCGGAAAATACCGTCCTGGCACAAATCATTCGCATGGTGGGAGAAGCACAGACGCGTCGTGCCCCATCCGAACTCTGGGTAGAGAAGTTCGCAAAAGTTTATACGCCGATTGTGATGGCGGTCGCGCTGTTGATGCTGCTGGTGCTGCCGACTCTGTTTCACCTTACCTGGCACGATTCGCTTTACCGCGCACTGGTGCTGCTGGTGATCGCCTGCCCGTGTGCACTGGTGATTTCCACGCCGGTCAGTATCGTGGCCGCGCTGGCAGCCGCAGCCCGAAACGGCGTGCTGATCAAAGGGGGTGTTTTTGTCGAAGCGCCTTCCAAATTAAGAGCGCTGGCTCTGGATAAAACAGGCACGCTCACACAGGGAAAACCCGTGGTCACCAAAATTGTTCCCCTGAATGGTCACACAGAAGCAGAGCTGCTGGAACGCGCTGCCGCACTGGAAGCGCACAGCAATCATCCGCTGGCGATTGCCATTCTCGACGCGGCTGAAGAACAACAGGTTACCTATCAGGCGGCGGAAGCCTATCAGATTATTCAAGGTAAAGGAGCAACCGCGCTCATCAACGGAAGAGAGTTCTGGCTGGGCTCGCATCGTTATCTGGAAGAACGCAAGGAAGAAACCGCCGAGGTGCATCAGCAGCTTGAGGAACTTTCGAACGCCGGTCAGACGGTCGTCGTCATTGGCAATGAGACGCATGTTTGCGGCTTTATTGCACTGGCAGATCGCGTGCGCGAGACCTCGACCGAAGTGATTCGCCAGTTACACCAGGCCGGAATTGAACGGGTTGTCATGCTCACCGGCGACAATGCTGGCACTGCGCAGGCGGTAGGGGACGAAGTCGGCATCGATGCGGTGCATTCCGAATTACTCCCGGAAGATAAAGTCGCTGTCATCGAAGCGCTGGTCAAAGAATTTCAGTACGTGGCGATGGTCGGCGACGGGGTGAATGATGCCCCCGCCATGAGCCGTTCGAGTCTGGGCATTGCGATGGGAGTCGCGGGCAGTGACGTGGCCATTGAATCGGCTGACATTGCCTTAATGACCGACGACCTGACGAAAATTCCGTGGCTGATCGGGCACTCGCATCGCACACTGAAAATCATTCGGCAGAACATCATCTTTGCCTTAAGCATCAAAGTGCTGTTCATGATCCTGATGGTACTGAATCATGCTTCCCTGTGGGCGGCCATCGCGGCAGACATGGGAGCTTCTTTGCTGGTCATTTTCAACGGCCTGCGACTGCTGCAGGCACAATCGACAGCGAAAATAAAAGACGCCTGAAATCAGGCCAACCCTTGTTCACCGCGTGTACTCGCTACGGCTTTCAAAGATGGCATCCGGAATTTCCACACCCGTGATTGCTTTGAAAATCTGACTGAGCTGCTTGCGATAAACTTCATCCACGCAAACGACTGCACAGCCCCTGCCTTCAGCTTCCCGCATCAGTTCTGTTTCTTCAGGCAGCTGGCTGATATCCATCACGGTCATGCTTTCCCGGAGATACGCAGGGTTGAGATTCTCTTTGCCGTGCCCCAGTTTTAAGTCGGGGTCCGTCTGCACCACGACGTCTGTTAAGGTATCATACAGGTTGGCAAACGGAACGTAACGGACATCAAACGTGCGCGCAATGCCCTGTGCGGCTTTGTCATTCTGAGAGGTCACACTGACCACGGCCCCCTGCTGAGTCAGACTGAAAACGATGGCTTTGGTCAAACCGCTCTGCCCCAGGACCAGAATATTTTTGCGTTGAAAGGCCTGATTCGCCCCGGAGGATTTCTGTTCCAGTGTGGCCTCCAGACTCTTGATGGCGCTGCGTCGCACCGTATCATAGGCGTGCCAGCCATCCGGCTGATTTAACTGCAGATCTCCATAACCGGTCTGCTGTGACGACTCTTCCAGATGCTCTGCCAACGGTAAAATGAATTCTCCCATCCGCGGGCTGACTACCAGCGAACGGATTTTCAAAATCCCCAGCATTTTATGCACCTGCTTGAAATCATTGATGACCAGCGGCAGGCACGTGTAATCCAGACCCAACTGCTCCGAGGCCTTATTGAACACCTCAATCGTGCGTCGCTCCGCCACTCCCAGCCCGGCAACGCCGATGAAGCGCGTCTGTGCCGAGATTTTTTTGTAGTGATAAACTTCATCCAGCTCCGCCACCGTAGGCTGCCCTTCAAAGGCTTCCATCCCTTTTTCCAGAGCAGCATAGACCCAGGGTGAACCGTACTTCATGCCGAGTAGAGAAAAGGTAATACCCGCCGCCCCCAGTCCCAGGCCGACCACCGGGATCTCCCGTTTCTGACTGATAGCAGCCAGCAAAGGCCACGCCGTTTGCAGTGAGGGAGTCGGCCAGGTGAATTTGATGACATCCGCTTTGGCGTCTGCCATCTCATCGAAAATATCGTCCACTTGCGACAGCGGTTTCTTCAAACTTGTATAACTGATCACGCGTTTGGTTTTTCCAAATCGCGGAATCTGTTTTGCGATTTCCAGATCGAGTTCGATGTAAGCCGGCTCCGCGATGATGGCCTGCTTCAACAACTGAATCCGCTCTGATTCGGTCCCTTTAAACTGTCCCCCTTCTTCAGGAGTACGGCAGGAAACCAGAATCGGCGTCTCAAAGCCGGAAATCAAATCGCCGATGTCCGGAGTTTTAATCAATCGATCCAGACAGAGCTCCACCATATCGGACTGTGCAGCCGCATTCAGAATGTCCACTTTGGCAAAATTGCGGGATTCGGGAGTCACGGAAATACAAATCATGTTGCCACACAATCCATCAGAAATGAATTAAGAGACGGCCACCAGAGCAGGCAGGCGTCTGTTTCAGGATACACATCAGGGTTCAATAATTATGCCAGATCCCTGTTGTTTTGAAAGCGTGAATACCCGTCCCAGGCAAATTATTCTCCACCCGGCAATAAAAAACACCTCCTCAAATCAAAGTCGAGGAGGCGTGTTTATCATGCTCATCAGAAACAAGATCTCAGTTGTAAAACCAATACAGAACGGCGGTTTACCTTTTTCTGATTGAAGTCGCGGGTGCCAGGGGTGGCTGGGAATTCGCAGATTGAACGGGCTGTGGAACTGTTGTCTCACATTGACCTGAATTGCAGTCACCGCAAAGATTTTCGATAGACCACTTATAACCACATTTTTCACAGGTGTATTCCTGCTTTTTTAAAACACGTACGGTTTTGATTTTACCGCATTTCAGCTCGCAGCACTTCTGCCAGGGAAAACGTACGGGAGGAATACAAATGTCTTTACATTCAATATTGTAGCAGTGTTTTTTGATTTTTAATGTTTCCATTTGCAAACGGCAGGTTTTACAACCATGTGAGCAGTTATTGCTGCTGCCACAGGCACCGTTCGAATTATCACTGCAGGGATTTCCGGAATCGGCAAAGTTCTGATTCCCCCCGATGATCGTGGCTGTGATCGCCAGTAAAACAATTCCAAGATATTTCATATGACTCATTTCCTGAGAGATTGATTTCTATTTAGTTATGTATCCGTTTTTTTGAAATTCACCCGAGTCTTCTGTTAGAAGTCCGTCGAGAACCGGACACCAAAGATGTCAGACTTACCGCCGGTATAACCGTTGATTGGACCGCGGTCATCAATTTCCGCATGGATATAGTTAAACTGCATACGCGAATGGGAATTCCACCACCAGACCATCGCCAGTGTCCAGTTGCGTTCATCCCCGCCACGGATATTCGCATCGCTCAAATTGAGGTAAGAGTAGCGAGCAGCAACCTGCCACGCTCCCCAGCCGCCGCCGGTTTCACCATCGCAGGTGTTAACCAGGAAGAAGTTTTCCAATGGTTTGATACGATCAATCGTACCTGACTCCCGATCGATGGGCTGATACTCGCCAGTCAGGAAGTAGGCTGCTTGAACATAGGCACCATCAAAAGTGAGATCTGATCCCTGGGCACCACGGCCGACTTTCGTCACTTGATATTCACTGACAACCGAGAATGATCCGACGTTTAACATGGCTTCAAAACCAAGCGTGTTGAACCAGTCTGCCCCGGCGATACTGCCGGTGTCCAGCCAGCGGGTATTTCCCGTACGTGCTTCAGGACGCGTGCGGAAGCGGGCTCCGTTGCTGTTGGTCCCGGTCGGATCACCGTCCGGTTGAGCCCACATATCGGCAATCCCCAGATGCAGATAACCACGTCCGTCTGAGGTTTCATCATACCAGGGAGTTCCTGCCAGACGACCGTTGACACTCATTTGACCGGCGTCACCAACATAACTTCCATCATTTGAAATGTTCTCGAGGTTAAAGACCCCGTAACGCCAGTTGTAATTTTTATCTTCTGAAACACCGTAAGCACAGATCCCCAGACGACGTGCATCTTCGTTGAAGGCCTCTACAACCAGTGGACGTTCCAGAAATGTGTTGAATCGGCTACTGTTGAGGGTATCCATCCCCAGGGGACGTTTCTGATTACCGATCAAGAGTGTCTGAAAGACCGGGAGGTCTTTGAACCCGATGTAGACGTCTTTGAACGCAGGGTCTGCAGGATCTGCAAAGTCATACTCAAATTTATAGAGCATGTTATCTTTAATATCGCCGGAGACACCAATACGCAGTCGACGGAACTCCATCCGGTTTTCCGGATCCATGGGATCAGCCGGATTATTAAATGAAGCAATTCCCGGTGTGTCGCCGGAAAAATTCCAGCCATCCAGTTGAATACGACCGAAGATTTTCATGGTCGTCGCTTTGGCAGCGTCTTTTGCCTTTTTGTCCTTCTCGGCTTCACTGAATTTTTTCCAGTCCTCTTCCAGACTGGACAGACGGCTTTCTAAAAGCGGGTCGCCTGCATCATCTCGAAAATTGTTGATGAGCAGTTCTTCCGAGTCATCAAGTCCTCCGCCCACTTTTTTCAGATGGGGCGGGAGTGCGGGCGCGGGCGGCGGTGTGTTCGCTTTGGGCTTTGTCTGCTCCAGTTCCTGAATACGCTTCTCGGCGGTTTCTAATCGCTCAAGCAGGCGTTCCAGTTGCTCGGAACTGAGTTTGGTGTCCTCTGCGAATACATGTTGAGAAGGGAATATCGTCCCCAGCAGGAGCAGAAACCCTGCCAATTTAATGAATGTGCGCATCTTCATCCTTGATGTATCATCGCCCGAAATCCATTCCAGGCAGTTTTGTACCGACGTATACTGATTGTGCTACCATGCAGAAACAGTTCGAGTGTATAAGGGC
>NZ_CALFPF010000199.1 GCF_937919775.1 uncultured Gimesia sp. | reverse complement strand
CCCTCTGTCTGGAATTCCGATCGAGACGCATACCGTGAAGGTTGGCTGTTATATAGGCGATCACACTAAAACTGGTTTGAACAGCCTGTTTAATACCGGAACTTCTGCTGGAGTGATGTCGATGGTGCTCCCGACCGGGGAATTGCTGCCTAAACACATTCCCTCATTTTCGCGGTTTTGGTTAGGACGAATTGACAATCAGATTAGCATTTCAGATCTTTTTCAACTGGCTGAATTCACAATGCAGCGGAGAGGTTTGACCTTCACTGCAGGCCAGCGAAGACTCCTGGTCTCTCTATTGGATGATACAGCTGAGGAACGCGAACAGGCAATCCGATGGTGGGACCAGAAACAGTCATCCCGCCCTGCTCCCCAGGTGACCCTATGAAGAAAACCGCTCCTGATTGATTTCGGGGATGATGATCCGATTAGCATTCATCGGTTGGGGGCCATGGTTCTATCAACTCGCATGCGAACTCAGTCCAGGATTAAGTTGTCATAATTCCAAGAGTTCAAATACAACGGGGTTTGCTGGAACTTTAGCGAAAAATGCAGCGATTCTTCCAGTTCGTAAGATTTATCATCTTGATGTAAGAATGTCGCAAAATGACGACAGTACTTGCAGAACTGAAACGTATTTTGTGAAAATTACCAGTGGGATTCGGTATCACAGGTGCCGACTCAGTAAGCGTTTACAGTTGTTGCCTTCGCGAATCAGGTTTTTCGGTCAGTTTGGTACAGTCCTTGCGATTCCTTCAGCCATCAAGCTTTTCCGGAGGTGAAGAGCGACAGCATCTTTCGAATCAGCGGATTCGAGGCTGTGGAATGGAAAAACAAAACAAAAAAGTATTGAATAGATTAAGCAGGAGAAGAGGGTCATGTCAGATCAGGTCATGGAAGAATTATGGAACGGGTTAGCACCAGCTGCAAATGGCGCAGAGCTCGTCAATGCCGTCGTTGATCGATTACTGGAGTTGAAGATCGATTTACAGGAGGTTTCGCTCGCGGAGATGAAAACTCTGATGGCGTCTGCCTGCCTGCAGAAGGCAAAGGGAGATTTGCAAAAACGGAACCGACGCGTTTCTGATTGTGTGATTGCTTCATAAAAGTTCAGACCCTCACACAAATCTGAGCAATTCAAAGAACTGACTCAAATAGTTCTTGAACAATACAAGCCCCTGGTGGTAGAACTAAATCGCGTCCCATTTTTATCTACCCCAGGGAGAGCTGAAATGAGTGAACCGATCAATGATGAGTCAGATACCCATGATTCAGGACATCATTCTGAGCTTGTTGAGCAGATCGTAGAATCACTCAAGCAAGGCAATAAGATGCAGGCGATTAAAGATTATCGGGAGTCCACAGGCGCCGGCTTGAAAGAGTCGAAAGAGGCGATTGAAGCGCTGGTGGAGAAATATGATATCAAAATGAAGTCAGGTTGCGCCTCAATGCTGCTGTTCGCTCTTTCCACGGCGATTCTGCTTTTCATTGCCTGGGGGCGATGAAACTCTCCCTATTGTCAGCGGTTTCTATCGTTGAAATGTCCAGCAAATCTGGCTGAATCCTGCCGATACAAGGCCGGATGGAAGAGAGCCTCATTCTTCAATTCAGTACCCCTTTCTTCACAACGGTGGCTACCCATCCGGATGTATCCAGGAAACTGTTTTTTTGTAAAACTATTAAACAAAGCTTAATTTGTTCTTGAGGCGATCATTTGCATAAGTATACTTAATTAATTAAAGCCACTCTTAAATAGAACATCAGCTCTCATTTTCCATTTCCTGGATCATTCATTTGGTTAATTATCTGAAATCCTGATTTGAAATACACGCTTAAGATTCATTAGCCGGAACTTAATAATTTGTGATTTTTATCATTTCTTTATTGGGAGATCGTCATGTTTTCAAGTCAAAAAAGGCGACCGGGGTTTACGTTAATCGAGTTGCTTGTTGTGATTGCGATTATCGCGATCCTGATTGCTCTGCTGCTTCCTGCAGTCCAGCAGGCTCGCGAGGCTGCCCGGCGCGCCACTTGCAAGAATAAGATCAAACAGGTTGCTCTGGCATTACACAACTATCATGAAACACATCGCGTGTTCCCGCCGGTAGCAATCAATTATGGCTGGTGTAGCCCGAATGCCAATCAGGGGGCAGATCGATTAACACATAACAAAAATGGCCTTTCTTTAGTTACTTCCCTTTCTGGATCAGGCGCCGCTTTACAATAGAATTAATCAGGCGACAGCAAATAGCGCTCAGAATAGCGGCTATTGTTGTAGTTATCCTGGAGCTGGTGTTCCTCTCGCTGGGAACCCGGACGATAACGCGGATGAAATGGCGGTTCTGCTTGATGTCTTTCTGTGTCCTTCCGATCCTGGGTCGACGCATCTGGGGACTAGCACAGCCTATGGGACTTCAGCGGCACCCGGACCTGCGCAGACAAATTATGAACTGAGTGCGGATCAGACCATTGCTTGTAATTATTGGTCTACACAGGGAGCCACTACCCGTAAAATATTTGGTGAAAACAGTAAGTCTAAAATCAGCGATATTAAAGATGGGAGCTCCAATACCATCATGGTTTGTGAAACGGCACGAGAAGTAGCTAATGGCGAGGCACCAGCCTGGGGGATGCGCGGTTGGGTCACAACCGGCGGAGACGTGGATCCTGGAATCAATGTTTGGGATATCCCCACAGGGTCGACTAGTCCCGACGTAGGTAACTTGAATAGCTGGGGGCAGGTCGGAAGTTTGCATACAGGCGGAGCCCATTTTGGGTTCGGCGATGGCGCTGTCCGGTTTATCTCAGAAAATACGGATCTCACCCTGTTGCGGCGACTGGGAACGATGTCTGACGGTTTTGTCGTAGAACTACCGTAAAGCTGCTGATTTCCATTGAGCTAACAACGCAGGTACGAGGTGATCCATGAGAGTAAATAACTGCAGGCTATTGTCGCCTGTTGTTGTGGGGTATGTTTTCTGTTTGTGCGCCGGATGTAGCTCAAAAGATCCAGGGCCTGAGTTAATCCCGGTGACCGGTGTCGTATTGA
This sequence comes from uncultured Gimesia sp., assembly GCF_937919775.1. Taxonomy (GTDB): domain Bacteria; phylum Planctomycetota; class Planctomycetia; order Planctomycetales; family Planctomycetaceae; genus Gimesia. Next base: position 517 of record NZ_CALFPF010000199.1, on the reverse strand, counting down.
TGGATGAGCAACCCCTGATCAATGCAGATCTTATTTTCATTCCGGTGGAAACGACACCAGGAGTGGGCGGACAAGCAAGGACCAAAGAGAGTGGCGAATTCGCTGTGACTTACAGTCGTGGTGGCGAGGGGCTCCCTGCGGGAAATTATAGAGTGGCTGTCAGCTATCGCTTGATGCCAGACGGCACTCCTGTCCCGGAAGGTGATACGACACCACCCATTGAATCACCAGCAAGAGAGACTCTTCCCCGGAAATATTCCGATTACGATCAAAGCGAATTAAAGGCGACAGTTTCTCCCGGAAAGCCAATTGAGCTGAGGCTCACCACGAAAAAAAAGTGATCTGATTTTATAAAGTCAGGGAATGCTATGGGGGCCTGTTACAATTCTGTTAGAGAACTGGACCACTTGGTTCCGGTTCTCTGTACTTTCTACTCTCAAATTGTTGAGCCGAAATGCAGTATACAGAATTGGATTAGTTTGTGCGATTTCGATAGTCTTATCCCACCGGATTTCAC
>NZ_CALFPF010000198.1 GCF_937919775.1 uncultured Gimesia sp. | reverse complement strand
ACAATAGGGATAACAGAACTCCGATCTATAATCATATTGCTGATCCATTCAGGGAAGACTGTACAGTCAGGAGAGATAAGTCCTTATGCCTCGCACTAGACACTTCAGATTCAGACCGGGATTCTCAAAACTGCTTTTTCGTGGAATGGTTACCTACGCCGGGCTGTGGTTGTCTGCGGTGGCAGTGGCAGAAAACAACAATGTACCTGTCCCGCAGAATGCGAAACCGGTGATCGATTTCACGCAGCAGATTCAACCCTTACTGGCAAAACATTGCTACTCATGTCATGGGCCAGATGTGCAGGAGGGTGGCTTGCGTCTGGACCAGAGTGAGCAGGCATTCAAGCAGCTGGACTCCGAAGCTTTCGCCGTTGTTCCCCGGCATCCTGAAAAAAGTGAAATCATCGCGCGCATCCTTTCCAAGGATAAAGATCAACAAATGCCGCCTGAAGGGGACCGTCTCAAGCAGGAGCAGATCGACTTAATCACAAACTGGATTCAGCAGGGCGCGGAATGGAAAAAACACTGGGCATTTCAACCGTCTCAGAAAAGAACGCCCCCCGAGACAACAAATGGCAAGTGGGTTAAAAATCCGATCGACGCTTTTATCCTGGCCAGACTGGAGCAGAAAGGGCTCTCCCCTGCTCCGGCTGCAGATCGGGGGACACTGATTCGTCGGGCGTACTTTAATCTGACCGGTCTACCGCCGACGCCGGAAGAAGTAGACCAGTTTGTCAAAGACGCTTCTCCCGATGCATATGAGCAACTGATTGATCGACTGCTGGCTTCCCCCCGCTATGGGGAACGCTGGGCACGCCACTGGCTGGATCTGGTGCGTTACGCTGATACAAACAGTTTTGAACGGGATGGCATCAAACCGAATGCCTGGCGTTTTCGGGATTATGTCATCAGTTCTTTCAACCAGGACAAGCCTTACAGCCAATTCATCAAGGAGCAACTGGCGGGGGATGAACTGGATCAGGTTACGGCTGAGACCATTATCGCTACCGGTTATTATCGTCTTGGTCTCTGGGATGATGAGCCTGCCGACCCGTTACTGAGTTACTACAATGAACTGGATGATATCGTTTCCACCACGAGTCAGGTCTTTTTGGGACTGACGCTGAATTGTGCCCGCTGCCATGAACATAAAATCGACCCGATTCCGCATCAGGATTATTACCGTTTTATGGCATTTTTTCACGGCTTGAATTCTTACGGAATTCGGTCGGATCAACTGTCCTTTAATCAGACCGATATCACAGGGCCTGAGATTTCGGCGCTGTATGCCAAATATGATGCGCAAAAAAATGACCTGCAGAAAAAAATGCATGATGTGGAAGAGACGGCCGTCAAAAAAATGGAGGGAGCAGATCAGAGACGATCTGAGACCCCCGAGCGCGGCAAGTTACTCAAAGAAAAACTGGAACAGTATCTGGAACCGGGTCAATTCAAAGCCTACCAGACAATGCAGACAGAATTGCAGCAACTGGAACAACAGCGAAAACAGTATCCTCCGCGAAAAATGGCGCTCAGTGTCAGTCGTAGTCTGAAAGAACCGCGAGAAACGTTTGTGCTGTTGCGTGGCAATCCTCATGTACCCGGTGAGAAAGTGCAACCCGGTTTTCCGGAGCTATTCGGTAAGACCGAAACGCAGATCCCCGCTGTTCCTCAAGATCGGCAGACATCAGGCAGACGGCGGGTGCTTGCAGAGTGGATTGCAAGCGACGACAACATGCTGACTTCGCGGGTGATTGTGAACCGGATCTGGCAGCATCACTTTGGACGAGGAATCGTTCAATCTCCCAATAATTTTGGTCAGTTGGGAGTACCTCCGACGCATCCTGAATTACTCGACTGGCTGGCGCTGGAATTCGTGAAGGGAGGGCAGAAATTCAAGTCCTTTCATAAACTGATCATGATGTCGAATGCTTATCAGATGTCTTCACAGCATTCGGAACAGGCGGAGGCCGTTGATCCGGCAAATGATCTGTTCTGGCGTTTTAACATGAGGCGGCTGAGTGCGGAAGAAGTACGTGATTCCATGCTGGCGGTCAATGGCCGTTTGAATCTCAAAATGTATGGCCCCGGGTTTTATCCTCTGGTATCCCAGGAAGTATTACAGGGACAGTCCAGACCGGGTGAAGGTTGGCTGGATTCCTCAGAAGAAGAACGGGCACGGCGGAGTATTTATATATTCGTCAAACGTTCTTTGATTACTCCCCTGCTCTCGAATTTTGATTTTGCCGATACCGACAGCAGTTGTGCCATCCGATTTGTGACGACACAGCCGGCGCAGGCACTGGGTATGGTGAATGGACACTTCGTGAACCGGCAGGCAGAACTTTTTGCAGATCGGCTTCTGGAAGAAACAGGAACAACGCATCCACAGTTTGTCGAACGAGCGATTCGTTTAGCGTATGGGCGTCACCCCCAGGCAGGCGAAGTTGAGGAAGGCGTTCGATTCATCGATACATTGATCAAAAAACATTCCCTGAAAGAAAAGCAGGCATTGAACTATTTCTGTTTAACAATTCTGAATCGGAATGAATTTGTTTATCTGGATTAGAGTAGCATCATTCAAACGCTCGGGCGTTGTCTGGATATTTAGCCTTGGAGCTTGAAAAGGACCAGTTATGGCTTTAGAGCAACCATCAAATTATCAGATCAATCAGGGAAGTAAACCAGCCGGGCATGCACAGTTCTGCCGTCGTACGCGTCGGGAGTTTCTGTGGGAAGCCGGAGGCGGATTTGCTTCGGTCGCATTAACGGGCCTGATGTCTCAGGACGGGTTTCTCAATTCGCAAGCCCTCGCCGCCGACGGTGTGAGCGATTTTCAGAATCCGCTGGCGTCCAAAGACCCCCATTTCAAACCCAAGGCCAAAAGCGTCATTTTTCTCTTCATGTATGGTGGACCGAGTCACGTTGATACGTTTGATTACAAGCCAAAATTGTATGCGTTGGATGGCAAGACGATTGAAGTAAAAACCAAAGGGCGCGGGGGAGAAAAAAATGAAGGTCGCGTCGTCGGCCCGAAATGGAAGTTCAAGCAGTATGGTGAATCGGGACAATGGATTTCCGATTTGTTCCCGCATTTGGCCACATGTGCTGATGATATTGCGTTTCTGAAATCGATGACCGCAGATTCTCCCATTCATGGCTCAGCGATGCTGATGATGAATTCCGGGAGAATCCTGAGCGGATTTCCCAGTTTGGGTTCGTGGCTCAATTATGGTCTGGGGACCGAAAATGAAAATCTCCCGGGTTATGTGGTGATGCTTGATCCGACCGGTGGGCCGATCAGTGGAGCAAAGAACTGGTCGAGCGGTTTTATGCCGGCGACTTATCAGGGAACCACGATGCGTTCTCAGGGAGCACCGCTCATCGATTTGCGACGTCCAGAGGGCATGAGCCAAGCCGTGCAGCGAGAGTTACTGGATGCGCTGAAGGATGCCAATCAGAAACATCAGGCTTCGCGTGCCGGCAATTCCGAACTGGCTGCCCGCATTGCCAGTTACGAACTGGCTTTCAAAATGCAGAAGCATGCCCCTGAAGCGGCTGACCTGGCTTCAGAGACGAAACAGACGCAGGACTTGTATGGACTGAACAATCCCCGTACGGCTGATTTTGGCAGACGTTGTCTGCTGGCGCGCAGACTGGTGGAACGTGGAGTTCGTTTTATTCAGCTCTATTCCGGCGGAAACCATAACGATGCCAACTGGGACGCGCACGGCGATCTGGAGAAAAATCATAGTTTTCACGCCGGCAATACAGATCAACCGATTGCCGCTTTGATTAAAGATTTAAAAGCGCGGGGTTTATTTGACGAAACGATGATAGTCTGGGGGGGCGAATTCGGACGCCAGCCGACCGCGGAATATGCAAAAGGAACGGGCCGCGATCACAACTCTTATGGTTTTACGATGTGGACCGCTGGAGGAGGGGTTCGAGGCGGGACCTCTGTCGGCGCTACGGACGAACTGGGAGCAGCGGCTGTTGAGAAGCCGTTCCATGTGAAGCGTCTGCACGCGACGATCCTGAATCAGATGGGACTGGAGCCAAACCGTTTATCTTACTTTTACGGTGGACTCGATCAAAAACTGGTGGGTGTAGAACATACCGAGCCGATTCACGAAATTATTTAGCCTGTGTACTGATTTATTGTAACGTCTCCCGAGCCATTGGGGCCGAGTATACAAAGAACAAGAGACGCTATGGTTAAATGGGACACGCTCTAGCATTACCGATGTAGCGAGGGAAATTCCACGATCACTTTAATGACACCCTCTCTGCGGTCTCGAAACAGTTCGAATGCCTGCTGGATTTCCGATAGTGGAAAGCGATGCGTGATGATGGGCGTCACATCAATGCGTCCTTCTGAGAGCCATTGCATGGCCAGAGGAAAATCGCGATTGAAGTCGGGATTAATGCTGGTATGGACGGTAATATTTTTGAAGAGCAGATCCCGCCAGCGTACCTGGTCGATGGTTTCCGGAGGGACGCCAAACACGAGTATCTTTCCCTCCGCACGACAGAGATCGATACACAGGTTCAATTGCTGATCGGCGTGTCCGACCGCTTCGATGACGATATCGGGCAGATCCCCGTTCAGGATCTCGCGCAGCGCTTCGACAGGATCCGTGTTTCGATTACAGATCGTGGCGGTGGCTCCCATGCGGGGGCTGACTTGCAGACGGGATTCCAGCAGGTCGATGCCGATGATCTGGCGCGCTCCCATATTACTTAAGGCAGCGTTCATTAATTGTCCCATCGGCCCCTGCCCGACTACGGCTACGGTTTTGTCCAGCAGATTCGGAAGTTTTTTCAGAGCAAACAGAGCCGTCCCGAGTGGCTGTGCCATCAAGGCGTGTTCTTCCGGGATATTGGTGGCGATCGGTATGGTACGGGATTCATCCAGCACAAATCGTTCGCACAGTCCCTGCTGCATCACGGGAACAGCAAGTACCCGGTCCCCTGCTTTCCAGCGCTGTCCGTTTGTTTCGGTGACGGTTCCAATCATTTCGTGCAATGAGTGACCGATTTCAATTTCCCATTCATCACTTCCATTGAAGTAGGGTAAATCGGAACCACACAGGCAGGTGGTTTCCGGTTGAAAGATAATTTCCCCCTGGCCAGACTTGAGAGAGGAGACTGGTGAGAGTTCGGGTTCGGGAACTTCGATGAGTTCAATTTTTCCTGGCGCGACAAGATGGCTTGCTAACAACGAACTGGTCCTGATATAGGGGAGTGCTCCATGTTCTCCAGAAACGAAGAAGATTCTGGCAGGAGTGAAACAGATTGGATATAGTTATATAAAATATACAAAACAG
>NZ_CALFPF010000197.1 GCF_937919775.1 uncultured Gimesia sp. | reverse complement strand
GCTCGCGCGCGAACTGGGGAAACGTGCGACGGGCAGCACATTTTATCTTTTAGATGAACCGACTACCGGCCTGCATTTTGCGGATGTCAAGTTGCTGCTGAAAGTGCTGCATCATCTGGTTGACGCCGGGAATACGGTGCTCGTGGTCGAACATCATCTCGATGTAATTAAAACTGCGGACTGGGTGATTGATCTCGGACCCGAGGGGGGGGAAGGGGGAGGCACGATTCTCGTCGAAGGGACGCCGGAAGAAGTCGCCGCCTGTGCCCATTCCTATACCGGTCTGGCATTGAAAGAACAAACCGAACTCGTGCCTGCGAAAGCGGCGAAGGGCAAGAAAAAAACAAAAGCGTTAAAACTGACGAATCCGCATCTGCGCTGGCAGGCGGCGCACAGGAAAACGAACGGCGAACCCAGAGGGGACAGCACGGAAATCGTCATTCGCGGAGCCGGTCAACATAATCTGCAGAATCTCGATCTGAACATTCCCCGCAATCAGATGAATGTGTTCTGTGGCCCGAGTGGCAGTGGCAAGAGTTCGCTGGCGATGGACACGCTGTATGCGGAAGGGCAGCGGCGTTACGTGGAATCGTTGTCGGCGTATGCAAGACAGTTTCTCGGACAGATGCCCAAACCCAAGTTCGAACACATTCACGGACTTTCGCCGGCGATTGCCATCGAACAAAAAACAACCGGCCATTCGCCACGATCCACCGTCGGCACGGTAACCGAAATTTATGATTACCTGCGCGTACTCTTTGCCCGCCTGGGAACCATGTATTGTCCGGACTGCGATATCCCCGTGGAAACGCAAACGACCGATGAAGTCATTCGGCGAATTCTCTCTCTCGAAGCCGGTACGAAACTGTTGATTCTGGCTCCGGTGGAGATCAATGTCGGTCAGGAGTATGAAACGCTCTGGGAAAAATTGCGGGCGCAGGGTTTTCTGCGCGTCCGCATCGATGGCATCACGTATCGACTGGAAGAGGTTCCCCAGATTGACCGTCGCCGTCGCCACGAAGTGGAAGTCGTCATCGACCGGATTACCGTTGCTGCCAAAAACCGTTCGCGCATTGCCGATTCGGTTGAGTCGGCTCTGGCGTTCGGGCAAGGTCTGATGTATGCCTGCTACTGCGATGATTCGACTCCGGAAAACGAGTGGGACTTCGAAACGTTCAGCCTGTTTTATTTCTGTGAACAGTGCGGGCAGAGTTTTGAAGAACTGACGCCTCACAATTATTCCTTCAACAGTCCGCTGGGCTGGTGCGAATACTGTGAAGGTCTGGGCACCGAACTGGGTACGAATTTGTCTGAGTTGATTCCCGATCCGAACCGTTGTCTGCAGGACGCGGCTGTCGCAGCCTGGCCTGATCCGCGGACGAACCCGCAGTTCAAGAAAGTGCTGGCAGCGATTGCGAAGCAGTTTCGGATTCCACTGGACGTGCCCTACAATCAGCTCAGCGTCAAACAGCAGAGACTGGTGCTCTACGGCGATCAGGAACGCTGGATTCCCCTTGATGATTCCGGCAAAATTCAATTTCAATACAAGGGCCTCTATCCTGCGATGGAAGAGGCATCGCGTCTGTCGTTCGCGTTTCGAAGCCGCCTGCAGGAGCTGACGGGTGAAGTTCCCTGTTCGGTTTGTAATGGGAGCCGCTTGCGCACCGATGCCGCCGCTGTGCGATTTCAGGGGAAAACCATCGGTCAGTTTTGTGATCTCCCTTTGAAAGAAGCGCTGTCGTTTATCAAAAAAGCAAAGCTCGACAAACGGGAAAAACAAATCGCCGGCGAATTGATCAAGGAAGCCACCAGCCGTCTGCAGTTTCTGGTCGATGTCGGATTGGAATATTTAACCTTGAGCCGTCCGTTACCCACGCTTTCCGGTGGAGAGAGTCAGCGGATTCGGCTTGCCGGTCAGGTGGGACGCTCCTTAACGGGCATCCTTTACGTGCTGGATGAACCGACCATCGGTTTACATCCGCGCGATAATACGCGTCTGATTAATACTCTGAAAAAACTGAGAGACATCGGCAATACGATTGTGATGGTCGAACACGATCGGGAAGTGCTCGAAGCCTCTGACTGTCTCTATGATTTTGGTCCGGGGGCGGGACGGTTTGGCGGCACCATTGTCGGCCAGGGATCTCCCAAAGAATTAAAACGGAGAAAAAAATCACTCACGGGGCAATATCTGTCGGATCAGTTAACAATTACGATGCCCAAAGAGCGCCGCGTGATTTATGAAAAACAGGGGACAGAAGAAGTCGCGGTCTCTCCCACCGGTCACTGGCTGGAGTTAAAGGGCGCCCGGCAAAACAATCTGCAGTCGGTCGATCTTGCGATACCATTGGGATCATTCACCTGTATCACCGGCGTGAGTGGCTCAGGTAAAAGTTCTCTGATTGAAGAGACGCTGGCACGGGCGGTGACTAAAAAACTGCACCGTTCGCAGGAAGCCCCTGGTCCGCACGATGCCCTGCTGGGCCTCGAGCAGATTAATAAAGCGATTATTGTAGATCAGAAGCCGCTCGGAAATACTCCCGCCTCGAACCCGGCGACCTATACCGGCGTGTTTGACCAGATCCGGGAACTGTTTTCACGATTACCCGATGCCAAAGTGCGGGGTTATCAGCCCGGGCGGTTCAGCTTCAATCGTTCCGGCGGACGCTGTGAGGACTGTGAAGGGAACGGCCAGCGCTGTATCGAGATGCACTTTCTGCCCGATGTCTGGGTCACCTGTGAAACGTGTAACGGCAAACGTTATAACCAGGAAACGTTGTCCGTCAAATATAAGGGGAAATCAATCGCCGATGTGCTGGAGATGTCGATTGGTGAAGTGGCGGAGCTGTTTAAAAATATCCCCGCCATTCGACGCACGATGGAAACGCTCTGCGCGATTGGTCTGGATTATCTGACGCTCGGACAGTCCGCGCCCACATTGTCGGGCGGGGAATCGCAGCGCGTCAAGCTGGCGGCAGAACTGGCCCGACCCAGCACGGGGAAAACATTGTATCTGCTGGATGAACCGACGACGGGCCTGCATTTTGATGACATTGCCAAGCTATTGAAGGTGCTCAACAGTCTGGTCGAACTGGGAAACACGGTGATTGTCATCGAGCATAATCTGGATGTGATTAAAACCGCCGACTGGCTGGTCGATGTCGGACCGGAAGCGGGAAGTGGGGGCGGTCAGATCATCGCCGCCGGGACGCCGGAAAAAATTGTGGAGCACTCAGACCGCTACCAGAAGCAGAACGCTTCATCCGGTTCGCGAAAATCAAAACAGGCGCCGCTGTTAAGATCTTATACCGGAGAAATTCTGAAGCCGATTCTTTCGTCCGGAACACGGGTCGAGCGTGAAATATTCGATGCGCAAAGTCTGAGTGAAAAACAGGCGGGGGATATCGATCTGAAACACATCGGCCGCGACGCGCAGATGCCGTGGCAGAAAGATGGCAAACGCTGGCACACGCAGGATCACGTGGCATTATCGGGTGCATCCTGCCAGTGGGAAGGAGCAGCTCTCGAAACGGTGATTGACGTCATCGAAAACAAAGAGGGTTTCGGCGACATCAACTGGAATCACCGTAGTATTGTTGAAGTGAACGGGCCGCTGAAAAAACAGGGCTGGTTTCTGCATGCGAATACCGGCGACGAATGGTTGCTCAGACTCAGTTTCCGGGTGAAGCGGAATACGTTCCAGCAGGATACATTACGCGAACAACTGGCACTGGAGTCGCTGGATGATCTGGATGAACTTCCGATCTACGGACGTTCCAACCGGGTGCGCGTGAAAAATCTGAAAGGCCCGTGGCAGGAAGTCAGTCTGACCATCCACTGGCAAAAAGAAGTCAACACTCCCGCATTTGCTGAATTTCTGGAAGCCGCCTGTCAGTCGTATCTCGGATTAATTCACCACGATCAGATCAAACCCGAAGATATTTTGCCCTGGAAAGTGCTGAAGAAAAAATGGCATCTTTCCCGTAAAGGCTTTCCAAATCATAAACGCGTTTCCTGGGAGGCGGATCTGCTGGAATCGCTGTTCGAGCTGCTGGAAGAGGCGTATCCTGATTCGGAAATCCAATGGGATAATAAATCGTTAGTTAATTTTATGAATGCAGGGGAGAAGAAACCATTTCTGACGGTTCACACCAAGCGGCGTGAAGGGGTCGATATGACGTTTCTGGCGTCCCAGGAAAAAATCACTCTGGGTAAAATAGCTGATCTTGGTGCCGAGCGTGAAATCAAAACCGACGCTTCTAGCAAAGAACAGGCGCGCATTCGTTTTACAAATAAAAAACAACTTCAGGTGAAAGCCTTTAAAACGCTGTTGAATGCGATGGTGCAGTGAGAATAATTGCACAGAGTCTGCAAACCGACTCAGTAATACAGCGGTAAATTTACCGAACCGGGAAAAGATGTTGACGTTTTTTGTTTTAACAGATACGATA
>NZ_CALFPF010000196.1 GCF_937919775.1 uncultured Gimesia sp. | reverse complement strand
TGCAATAAGTATTTCTCAGACGATGCGAAAGAAGGTATTACCTCTCCTGTATTGGTATGTTGCTCCTGTAGAAAGAACGAAAAATTCTATCTGGTAGAATTTGAACTTAGCGGGAATGGCGAACTTTAGCCGTTGAGTCTTCAAATAAAGAACGTCGCGCATATGGAAGAGGTATTATTCAATTATGATGAGGCGCAAGAATATTTGAATGAACTCAGAGAGAGGGATCTAAAAACTCGATCTTTGGTCTCGTTCACTTTTAGCAAATTGATATTTGCTGCGATTGCAGGTGAAGTGCCGAATTCTTCTTTCGATATGCTGTATTTTATTAAAGTACTGGAGAAAGCTCTGAGATGTCATGATAAATTAGCACTGATGCTGGATGGAGACACTTTAGAATGGCCAGATTTGTAAATTAAAATTCCTGTGATTAAAAATGAGGGGCTCAAAAAATCACTCATCAAAATGCGATTTCTTCCTTAGCAAATGATGATAATGCTGGGCGAAGCGGTGAGATTCGTCGCGGACGTATTGCAGGAGTCTTAAACCGTACGAGTGTCGACTCAGACGGCGGGGTTCGGTTTCGCCGGGGACGTAGACTTCTTCTTCGCGCTTGGCGAGGGAAATCGTGAACGGCGGTTCCACGCCCAGTTCGCGCATGGCGGTCATCGCCGCGTTGAGCTGGCCTTTACCGCCGTCGATCAGCAGGATGTCGGGGAATGACTCTCCTTCCTGATGCAGGCGTCTGATCCGGCGGCTGACGACTTCGCGGATCGAGGCGAAATCGTCGATCCCTTTGACCGTGCGGATTTTGAAGCGTTTGTAGCCGTGCTTGAACGGCAGACCGTCGATGAACTGCACCAGGCTGGCGACTGTTTCGCCCCCCTGCAGGTGCGCGATGTCGACCCCTTCGATGCGGCGGGGCAGGTCGGGGAGCCCGAAGACCTTCTTCAGCCCCTGCATTCCTTTTTTCGGGTCGATGTAAAACACTTCGGGTTGCGCATGATCTTCCAGGTTGCCGCGCTGGTGCAGACTTTCCAGCAACTGAATTTCATCCCGCAGCCGAGCCGCCGTTTCGTAGTTCTTTGCTTCCGAGGCCGCCTGCATCTCTTTTTTCATCTCGTTCAGCAGCCGATCTTTTTTGCCGTCGAGAAACAGTTTCAACCTGTTGATGTCTTTGCGGTAGTCCTCTTTGCTGATCCGCAAATTACAGGGAGCCGTGCATTGATTGATGCTGTGCAGCAGGCAAGGGCGGAACCAGCGCCACTTTTCGTCGCCGTCTTCAATGTCCAGCGAACAGTTGCGGAAGCGGAAAATTTTCTGCAACACGGTGATCGTGCCTCGCAGCTGTTTGGCGTTCGTGAACGGGCCGTAGAGTTTGGTCCCTTTACTGTGTGGCTTGCGCGTGAATTCGACGCGCGGGAAATCTTCGCGGGTGGTGATTTCGAGATAAGGAAACGTTTTGTCGTCTTTGAGTTCCGAATTGAAGCGGGGGCGGATGTCCTTAATCAGCCGTGCTTCGAGCAGCAGGGCATCGACTTCGGTTTCCGTATCCAGAAAATCAATGTCGGCAATTTCCGTAACGAGTTCGGCGGTGCGGCGATCAACGGCGGCCGCCTGCGTGAAATAACTGGAAGCGCGGCTTTTCAGGTTGACGGCTTTGCCGACATAAATCACGCGGCCCTGACTGTCTTTCATCAGATACACGCCAGCCGTGGTCGGAAACGTGCGGACTTTTTCCTGTGGCGTCTGCGCAACTTCTCCCGTCGGCGGAGTTGTCGGCTCGCTCTGCGAAGATTCCTGATTGGGCAAGTGGTCTGTTTCAGACACGCAATCTGATTCCTGAAAAACGCCAGACGTGTTCTTTGTTTTTGTCGGGGATGCTGAATTATAGGGGAGACGTGGCGAAATCAGAAGTTGTTATTTTCTTCGGTCATCTGTTTGACGACTTCCCGTTTGTCTCCGGTTGCTTCCATGATCTCCAACTGACGCTTGGCGCCTGAGTGATGGACCAGATCGTAAATCCGGTTTAATTCGTCTGTACACTCGAGTCGTTGGGACATCGGACCAACCAGATCGACCAGTTGTCTGGTGGTGTCCATGACGGAATACAACTGGTAACTGTCGTTGTTGACCAGACTGGCGTCGATGCCGTAGCGGGTGGCCCGCCATTTATTCTGCTGCACCATCATCGGATGATGCTGCAGTTGATACGCACCTTCATCGATTTCATCGGAGATGCATTTGACGAGACATTGCACGAACGCGGTCAAAGAGAGCACCTGTTCCAGATTCGCAGGCATATCGCAGACGCGGATCTCCACGGTGCCGAAGTTATGATGCGGGCGAATGTCCCACCAGATTTCGCGAATCGTATTGATGAAACCGGTGCTGATCAGGTGATTGATGAGCCACGTGTATTCGCTCCAGTTGCGCATGGTGGGGGGCAGTCCGGCGGTGGGCAGCCCTTCCATGATTTTCGAACGATTCGAGTGCAGGCCCGTATTGCGTCCTTCCCAGAACGGGGAGTTCGAGGAGAGCGACAGCAGCAGCGGCAGATAACGCAGCATGCGGTCACAGACCATGACGGCTTTGTCGCCGGAATCGACGCCCACATGAATGTGCAGACCAAACGTGACCAGGCGGCGGGCGACGTCCTGCATCAGGTCGACCAGTTCGTAGTAGCGTTCGTTTACGGTAATTTTCTGATCGCGCCAGGATGAAAACGGATGCGTGGCCGCCCAGAACAGTTTCAGTCCCAGTTGGTCGGTGACCTCGGTCACCGCTTCCAGTTTGGCGGTCAGGTCCTGGCGGACATCGCCGACCGTGCGACAGACGCCGGTATTGATTTCCAGATAGCTCTGCATCAACTCCGGTTTGACGGATTTTTGCATCTCTTCTGAGAGGCCTGCCAGCAGATCTGTGATCGAATTCGAGAGGGCGAATGTTTCCGCATTCACCAGCTGCAATTCCAGTTCTACACCCAGAGTCGGGTAATCATTTCTTGTGAAAGAAATTGTTCCCATGTGACTAATTCCCTTTTTGGATGAGTTGCGGATTCAGTGAAAGCAGTAATGCGGTCTGCAGCATGATGCGACTGCCCAGCGCCAGTACGCGTTCGTCGATGTCGAAGTAGGGTGAATGCAAAAACGCCGTTTTCTGACCCGGTTTCGCACAACCCAGCCTGAGCATCGAGCCCGGAGTCGACTGCAGATAAATCGAAAAATCCTCGCCCCCCATACTGGGCATATCGATCAGGCCGACCTGCTCAACGCCCAGCACATCTTTCGCGGCCCGTTCCAGAGCGGCGGAAATGATGGCATCGTTGACGACGGCGGGCAGGGGCGATTGAAACAGCACTTCAATCCGCGTGCCGGTCGTTTTCGCAATTCCTTCAGCAATCTCTTCAATTCGTTTGTGTAACACCGCGCGGGCATGGTCATTGGTAGAACGCAGCGAACCTTTCAGGACCGCGATTTCGGGAATCACATTCGGTGCCTGTCCTGCGGCGATCTGCCCGATTGTAAATACCGCCGGCGTGCGCGAATCGATCGCGCGCGGCAGATTCTGATACAGGCTGGAGATCAACTGGGCGGCGGTGGTGATCGGATCATTGCCGTGATGCGGGCGTGCCGCATGGGCACCCGTGCCATGAATCTCAAAATGAACTTCATCGCAGAAGGCCGTCATCACACCATAACGGATATTCGCCGTCCCCGCTTGAATTTCCGGATCCATATGCAGACCGATGATTGCCGCGACATTCTTCATCGCTCCCTGTTCCACCATCCAGCGGGCACCCATGCAGATTTCTTCCGCCGGCTGAAAGATGAATCGTAAGCGAAGCCCCTGGCCGGACCACTCGGTGTTAAACAGTTCTGTGAAACGGCGGGCGCTGAGGGCGGCACCTAATGCGATCGCGGTATGCGCGTCGTGGCCACAGAGATGGCCGACTCCCGGGTTGTGCGAGCAGTAGGGGACTTCTTTCTGGTCCGTAATCCGCAAGGCATCGATGTCGGCGCGAATGGCAATCAGTGGTGCATCGGGGGCCGGCGTGCCCAGTGTAACGTCGGCGATCACACCAATCTGGTTCTGCATCAATCGGGGCGTTAACCCGGCATCATGTAATGTCTTGTAAATGAGTTGCGAGGTCTGTTTTTCTTCGCCACTGACTTCCGGATTTTTATGCAGCGTGCGCCGGAGTTCAATGAGTGTCGGCTCAAGTACTTGCAGTTCCTGTTCCAGTTGTTTTGAGAGTGCCTGATAACAGGCTCTGAGTTCTGTCTGATCAAGAGAGAATGATGCCACTGACAACTCCGCTGGTGTGAGCCATGATGAATTAAGACCATCTTCGCAACAGTCTATTTCATTACAGACTGACTAGGAAATCCTTTAATTGGACTTCCCCAGAAATAGTGGGCGCTGTGTTAAGGTTATGCGGCCTGCTCAAAC
>NZ_CALFPF010000195.1 GCF_937919775.1 uncultured Gimesia sp. | reverse complement strand
GATCGCGTGCGACCCTTATGTTCTGCATGATTGACGCGATGATATTGCTTTCGCAGATTAATCAATGCTGTCTTTTTGCATCATTTTCACTCTTCAGACGACTTGAGGCAGATTTGTGAACTAGATTTAAACTAGAAAAACCAGGTGCGAACACACGAACTGAAACAGACATGCCCGAGTCGGAAAAAGGCAGGCACAACTGGTTTTTAAACAATGCATATAAGTTGAAGGAGTTTTGTAAACATGGCAGTTCCTGGCCTTTCTCAAGCTGATCCCAATATGGCGTTTGATGATCTGAAACGGCTCATCCACGGCAAGTTAGTTGAAAAACTCGATTTGTCCCGCGTGGGTGATCTGGAAGGGGATTCGCTCCGTCGTGAAATTCGTCTGGTCATCGAGCATTTGTGCGATACCGAAAATCCGCTGCTCAACCGCTCCGAACGCGAGCGTTTGATCGAGGAAATTCTGGACGAAACATTTGGCTTCGGTCCTTTGGAACTGTTGCTCAAAGATCAGGATATCGCCGATATCATGATCAACGGGCCTAAGAATGTGTTTGTCGAAAAAAACGGGCGTATTGAACGTTCCAAAGTTGTGTTTCGCGACAATCAGCATTTGCTGCAGATTCTTGACCGGATTGTTTCAAAGGTAGGACGACGTGTCGATGAAACATCTCCCCTGGTCGACGCGCGCTTGCCCGATGGCTCCCGCTTGAACGCGGTCATTCCTCCGCTGGCGCTGGACGGGCCTTCGTTGACGATTCGTAAATTCGGATCGAATCCGCTGGGTCTGGAAGACCTGCTGCGGTTTGGTGCCTTTACTCCGGAAATCGCGATGTTGCTGGAAGGAGCTATCAAGGCTCGCGTGAATACGATCATCAGCGGTGGTACCGGTTCTGGTAAGACGACACTCCTGAATACACTCTCCAGCTTCATTCAAAGTGACCATCGCGTGATCACGATTGAAGACGCCGCCGAACTTCAGTTGCAGCAGGATCACATTTTACGTTTGGAAACACGTCCCCCCAACATTGAAGGCCGGGGGCAGGTTACGGCAACCGACCTTGTGAAGAACGCATTGCGTATGCGACCTGACCGAATCATCATCGGGGAATGTCGTGGTGCAGAATCGCTGGACATGCTTCAGGCGATGAATACCGGTCACGAAGGTTCGTTGACCACGATTCACGCCAACTCTCCTCGCGACGCGGTTTCCCGTCTGGAAACCATGATCACGATGGGGGGCGTCGAACTGCCTCTCAAGGCTCTGCGACAGCAATTTGCGTCAGCCGTTGATTTGATTATTCAGGTCAACCGTTTACAAGGCGGGCCTCGTAAAGTGACACACGTCACAGAGGTGTTGAATATGGAACAGGACACCGTGATTATGCAGGATATTTTCCTGTTTATTCAGGATGGAATTGATGCAGACGGTAGAGCCTTTGGTCACTTTGAAGCGACCGGGGTCCGCCCGGCCTTCATGGACCGGCTGGAAGCGTCGGGCGTTCGTTTGCCCGCGAACCTGTTTGCCAATCGCGTACTACAGGGTTAAAACTTTTGGGTTGATCAATCAACATTGAATCAAAAAAGAAATCAATCTTTCAGAGGATAAAGGTAATCAGAGATGGATCAGACTCTCATCATCTCAATCGCTGCATTTTTGGGTATGATGGCTTTAGTAGGAGCCGTCATGTTCGTATTCAAGGATTTTTCGTCCAGTACGGCCGAAGATCGTCTGGCGGTGATTACGGGTAAAAAAAAGGCAGCAAACGAATCTGCTTCGTTGCTGAAAGAAGAATTTGTCAAAGGGGGTCTGAACAGTCTTTCGGATCAGGTCGCTCACGTTCTCGAGAAGTTTGGAAATCTGAAACTGCTGCTGGAGCAGTCAGAGGCCCCGTTTAAGGCAGACACCTTTTTATTAATGACGGGGATGTCGGCTGCAGTCGGTTTTGCGTTAGCCTGGTTTACCAATGCCCCGGGACCATTCTGTCCTGTCGCTGCGCTGGCAACCGGGGCTGCTCCGTTCATGTGGCTGCTGTTTCGCAGAAATCGACGGTTTAAAAAATTTGCACAACAACTTCCCGATGCTCTGGAACTGGTGGGGCGTGCTTTGCGTTCTGGCCATAGTCTGTCGTCGGGCCTGAGTGTGGTTGTACAGGAAATGCCGGCTCCGATTTCCACCGAATTTGCAATGGCGTATGAAGAACAGAACCTGGGGGTTCCCATCGATGTGGCATTGAAAAGTATGCTGAAGCGAATGCCGAACCTGGATTTGAAGTTTTTCGTGACGGCGGTTGTGATTCAGCGACAGGCGGGGGGAGACCTTGCCGAAATTCTGGACAAAATTGGTTATATCATTCGGCAGCGTTTCAAAATCATGGGACAGGTTCAGGCGTTAACCGGGGAAGGTCGTATCAGTGGAGTCGTGTTGATGGCTTTACCGATTGCCCTGTTTTTTGCCGTATATTATCTGAATCCCGATTACGTCATGCTGTTGTTTACAGATGAATTGGGACGCAAGATGATTGCCGGCGGTATTGTGCTGCAGGTCCTGGGGGCCTTGTGGATCAAGAAAATCGTCAATATCAAAATTTGAACAGCAGAACCTTTAAATCACTTCATTGATTATTACTGTTTGAGAAAAATGGCAGCCACCTCGACTGGCTGCGCGTGGGAGAGTGAATCATGGATTTTGTTCAACTGTTACCGTGGGCTATTTTTGGAATGGTGATCCTTGCAGGTATTGCATTGATCAATAAACTCAATTCTGATCAATCGCGCACCTCCGCGCGACTGGAGGAGTTGCGTAATCCGCATTTGAGAAATGGCCCGGATCAAAATGCCGGCAGCAGTCTCTTTGAGAAAGCAGCGCCAACGCTGTCCAAAGCATTGACGCCCAAGTCAGAGCTGGAAGAAAACCAGTTAAAGGTGCGGCTGGCCAATGCCGGCTATAATTCAGAGAATGCGCCGTCCATCTTTCTTTCATTGAAAGTGGCTTTAGGGCTGCTGGGAGTCGTACTGGGATCAGGTTACGGTTTTTATCGATTCGGCTTCGCCCAAAACGGCTGGACTTCATTAGTCATTGGCGGCGGGATTGGTTTTTATCTGCCTTCCATTGGTTTAAGCCTGTTGTGTAAAGCACGCATCGAACGAATTTTCCTGTCACTGCCGGATGCGTTAGACCTGCTGGTCGTCTGTGTCGAAGCAGGACTGGGGCTCGACGCGGCGATGAGAAGGGTGTCTGAAGAGCTGGAAGAAACTGCGCCGGATGTGTGCAGCGAATTCGCGCTGTGTAACCTGCAGTTACAGATGGGGCGTCAGCGGCGGGAAGTGCTGCATGACCTGGGAATCCGTAGCGGAGTCGACGATATGCGTGCCTTATCGGCGATTCTGATTCAGGCAGACAAGTTCGGTTCCTCGATTGCGAAGGCGTTGCGGGTGCAGTCGGACAGTATGCGCGTGAAACGCAGTCAGCTCGCCGAAGAGCAGGCCGCGATGACGGCGGTCAAGATGATCTTTCCGCTGGTACTGTTCATTTTTCCCGGAATTTTCGTAGTGCTGGTCGGCCCTGCTGCCATCATGATGATTAATGGCCTCCTGACAAGCTGATCGGCAAGTCATTTCTGACATCCATTTCATGTCATAGTTTTGTAAACACCTCTGATCAATTTGATGATCAGAGG
>NZ_CALFPF010000194.1 GCF_937919775.1 uncultured Gimesia sp. | reverse complement strand
CACAGACAGATCGCAGCCTGTTTCCGAGAACGAATTAAGGCCCCGTTCGCCTGACTGGCTTTTATATAGAAGAACTCTTACCCCGAGAGAACTGGGGTTTAAAAACAACCCTTGTTAATATGCTCGGCCAGGATTTCTTTCAGACGGGAAATATTATCCTCTTCCTGAGCTTTGATACCTTCCCAGAACTTCTGCAGCTTGGAATGTCCTTTAGCATTCGCGATGTATTGATCACAGCGCCAAAGCGCATCCAGTCTTTTACTCAATTCATGAATCACATCGTGATCGTGATCTGCGCAGCCTTTTGTTTCGCCAATGTGCTCCATCTGTTGTTCAGCCATTAATGTCATTTCGAGATCCTTTCTTAATAAAATCGAATTCGAGCAGGGAAACTATTCCTCGGATGACGAGAAAATACAGATTCCGGTCCACATAATAAATCGGGAATTGCGACAAACCTGGATCGGGAAATCCCCCAGGAAACCGCTCGGTTCAAGAACCAGTCTCGGTGTATTTACACTTTACGATTCACTGGGTATGTTGAAGCAATCGTTTTCAATTCAGTTAAAAACCCTGTAATTTTCAGCGAAAGTCAGCGTAATTCTCTCAACGTAATAGTAATTATTTTATTGAGAGTCACCTGTCAAACAAGCTAACTTCTTCAGGAGAAACATCATGATCATCGGACATTTTTTCTCGGCTGCCGGTTCTCGATGCGGCAGGTAAACGGGTTGGAGTATTGACCCTCGATAAGATTCTCGATCTGCTTTATTCGTAATACGGAACATTGATCAGAAAAGAAAGACCTGCCAGTCGGGCCAACTTTATTCCTTAACTTTAACAGCAGAGTCATTGGTCATGCACGATTCATCAGCAAATCAAGACAGCGACATCTGGCAAGAGGCACGAGAACGGATGGTCGAAAACCAGATCCGCATGCGGGGCATCAATGACCTCCGCATTCTGGATGCCATGCGCCGGGTCCCGCGTGAGGAATTCGTTTCACCCGATCAGAAAATTTTCGCCTGCAACGACTGCGCTTTACCCATTGATTGCAATCAGACGATTTCTCAACCGTATACCGTCGCCTATATGTGTGCTGCCGCTCAACTGACCGGAAATGAAAACGTGCTGGAAGTTGGCTGTGGCTCCGGCTACGGAGCAGCCGTGTTGTCTTTGCTGGCCCGCGAAGTTCATACGGTCGAACGAATTCCGGAATTAGTTCAACAGGCCTCTGAACGATTGCAGCGTCTTGGTTATTTCAACGTGCAAGTTTACTCTGCCGATGGAAATCTGGGAGTTCCACAGGCGGCTCCCTTTGATGCGATCATTGTCACCGCAGGAGCAAAATCCCTGCCGAAACCGTATCTGAACCAGTTGAAGGAAGGCGGCAGAATCATCATCCCCATCGGGACAGAGTTTACCGGCCAAACCATGTGCCGCTTCACTCTGAAAAATGGCAAGCTGTCTGAAGAAGATCTGGGCGCGTTCACCTTCGTTCCTTTGATCGGAGAATTTGGCTGGCCAACTTAATACACATCTTAATAAACACTGAATTCTCCCCGCGAAAGTCGCACGACAAAGTCATCGATTCCTGCCAGTTCTTTTTCGACAATGGCAAGGATCGCCGGTTCCACATCCGGAAGTGCAGTCCCTTCTCTTAATACCACTTCAACACTCATCATACAGGGATCGCTGATATCGCGTCCAATCTGGCTACACAACCAGACACAAACTTCTTTCACCGGTTCCACGGACGCATGAATTTTTTCGGCAAGATAATGGCTCAAGACGTTATAGATTTTTCCGACATGACTCACCGGATTCTTGCCGGCAGCCGCTTCCGTACTCATCGGTCGATTCAAAGTGATCAACCCGTTCACACGATTCCCACGGCCCACCTGACCGCCGTCCGCCCCTTCCGCTGAAGTCCCGAGGACCGTCAGATACATGCCCCCCAACCCTCGCTCGGGATTATCGAGCGTATTCAAATCAAGCTGAACACCGTCGAGCGTCTTGAGCTGCGGTTCCAGAAATTCCATCAGTTCCTGCTGCATCTCCTGTTTGCGATCAAAATATTGCCGGACATTTTTGATATAGCGATCCACCAACGCCACCGCCACCGTTAATTGCAAACTCCGATCACGGCGAATTCCCATGACCTTAACGTCCTCCCCTGCTTCCACAAACAGCTTCTTGAATTTGTCAGAATTGATCTGCCGCTCGGTCGCCAGAACCAGTTGCTCGGTCTCAGTCAGCGGCGCAAAACCCACTGCAGCAGAAGTATCATTGGCAGAAATCTGTTTGCGGGAAAAAATATCCGTCAGCTCCGGCGAACCCGCTTTTAACTCATTTTGAAAAATCACATGCTTTTCGGGATCAACCAGTCGTAAATGATTTCGAATCCATCCCTTGGCACTGGAGATCGCAATTTCCTTTGTCGAGATTCGGAAACCGTCGCATTCCGCAGTCGCACGATCACCAATCACAAGACGCATCGGAACGTCAACAATTCCTCCGCCAAGCGCGGGTCTCGTCTCTCCGGCGATTAGCAGTCCCTTATCAATATTATGATGTAATACACGACCGGCCCGATCAAGATAGGCCTGGCATAACGCGATCGAAATCGACTCCGCAATACCGTCACAAATCGTATCGGGATGCCCAATCCCTTTGCGTTCCACAAATTCGGTTCGTCGCTCAAATGTAGCCACATTTCCTGAATGTTCCAACTGAAAGTTTTGCATAAAGCAACTCATTCCTTGACGATTGACTCAAATGCAGACCGCATTGCAGCGGAACATCATTTATTATTTTTAAACAAATCCAGAAAACGATCTTCGTAGTCCTGGAAAAGATTCAAGCGATCCAGTTCCTGTTTCAACACGAAAGCCTTTGAGCGATCCCGGGCGGCCTGCCCGAACAATTCTTCAATGTTTTGCTCTTCTTCGACGGACAGTTTTGGTTCTTCCGGCGGCTCTGGAACGTAAGGTTCTTCGTAGGTTTCCTCCGGTGGTTCCCCCAGCGAATGTTCCATGCGGGACAACAGCTCTCCCAGCTTCTGTTCCATCGCTTTTCCCTGTTCGGCAAGTTCTGTCGTGTCGACCTCTATTCCGGAAAGGGATTTGAAAGCCTCTAATACCGCCAGCGAAGCCTTGGGAAACGGGACTTGTGAAAAGATCTGCGGCATCTCTCCCAGCAGACAGGTCCCTTTAAAATTCTTATCAGCGGCTGCTCCCAGCAGAATGCCATTTAAACCGCTGATATTCCCCTCTTCCAGAATATTCAAATCCAATTTTCTTAGCTCAGCCAGGCACGACTCATCAGTCACCGCTGCGAACACGCGGGATTCATGCTCCGGATGCATGGCCGTCGCCATTGCGGCGAAGGTATAAACACATTCAATACCCAGTTCCTCTGCATACGTAATAAGCTTCTGGCAGTACGAGTACTTTCCAATCTGCGGCTGTGCTTCTCCGATCAGAACCACCAGATCATGTTTCTCTGCTGGATCTCGCCAGACAAAGAAGCGGCTCCGCGGACGCATCCCCGTTCGAATCAGACCATGCTGAACTTCCACATGATCAACATCAAAATATTCCGGAGGAGAATACTCTGCAAACAGGTCCATTCCCAGTTTCGCCATCAGGTAATAACCGGCTGATAATCCGACATTCCCCAT
>NZ_CALFPF010000193.1 GCF_937919775.1 uncultured Gimesia sp. | reverse complement strand
TTTCTCATGGATTATCACCCGCTTCTATCATATACCCGAATTCAGTAATGTTCCCCAAATGGTCAGAATTGGAATAATAGGGCTCGGCCCATATTGGGAACAGCGTTATGAACCTGTACTGCGGATGATGGATCAGCGGATCCAGATCAAAGCAGTCTATGATCCGGTTCGCAGTCGCGCGGAACAGGTTGGTGCTCACTGGAATGCGGCTGTTGCCTCAGGGATTGGTTGTCTGGTATCGCGTTATCCTCTGGACGCGTTTCTATTATTGCATTCCGACTGGATGAATCATTATCCACTCAAGATACTCAGCCAGCAGCATCGCCCCGTTTACATTGCCGGTAGCCTGGGCGAAGACCTGGAATTACTGGAATTGATTCATGACCGGGCAACTGAGCAGTTAGTGACTTTGATGCCTGAATTCAGTCGGCGCTATTGTCAGGCGACAACCCGTTTCTTTGAATTGGTAGTAACGCGTCTGGGGAACCCGATTTCGATTCAAATCGAGACCTGTTGTCCTGCCGAAGACCAGCAAGTCGAAGTTCCCGGACAGAAGAACGAGACCGATTTTCTGGTCGGACTGATTGACTGGTGTTGTTATGTCATGCGGACCAAGCCTGTCAGGGTTCAGACAACTTTTCATTCGGACTCAAGCGACGAATCGGAAGATTATCGTCAAATCAGAATCGATTATTTACCCGATCCCGTCACTGCTGCAAAACGCTTTGCTCTGATCAAAATTAAAAATGAGCACAGAGAAGCCGAGCCACTTTTCCCCCGACACCAGATGGTCTGCCGGAATGGATTGGCTGAGTTTCATTCTCCTGATGAGATCCATTGGGAAAATGGATCAACGTCGATGACAGAATCCCTGAAAAGCGATCGTCAGGAGCTGGAAGTGATGTTGGACCATTTTTGCCGTCGGGCGGTCGGGGGCATCATTCCCGTTGCGAATATCCAGGATGTCTGTCAGGCAATTCAACTCGTGCGACTTTCGCGTGAAAGTTTGAAATCGGGAATGCCTCTCGAGTATGTGACGGACAGAAAGCGAGACTGAACTTTCCCGTTTGATTTCTGAGTTACCCGGGAATTCTGTCGTGCCCTGATTGTAAAGCTGCGCGATTGAACTTCTATTTTGAGCGTTGTGCGTGGGGGTGGGCTTTTTCGTAGGTTTCTCGTAAACGCTTTGTACTCACGTGCGTATAAATTTGCGTGGTCGTCAAGCTTTTATGCCCCAGCAGTTCCTGTACGCTACGTAGATCTGCCCCGCCATCCAGCAGATGTGTGGCGAAACTATGCCTCAAGGTATGCGGGCTCGTTTTTTTATCGAGTCCGGTCTGGAGCAGATATTTTTCCAGCATGCGACCCACACTCCGTGTGGTGAGTCGTGTTTTAAGCCGGTTAAGAAAGATGGCGTCAGAGTCGGGGTGTGCCTTGGGTTTGGCTTCCCGTTCCGCTAACCATTGTTTCAATGCTTTCTCGGCATAGCTGCCGATCGGTGCAATGCGTTCTTTTCTACCTTTTCCGAGGACACGGATAATATTCGTATCCTGGTCCCAGTTACTGAGATTCAGCGCGACCAATTCGGAAACACGCAGTCCTGCGGAATAAAGTGTCTCAAGAATGGCACGATCCCTGAGGCCCATTTTGTTGTTGGCCGGAGGTGCTTCCAGCAAAGTACCAATTTGATCCGTCGTTAAAAAATGTGGTAATTTTCTGCCAGTCCGTGGTGTGCGAAGCGGCTTGGCCGGATTTGTTTTTGTATACCCTTCCCTGCAGCAATAGCGGAAAAAACTTCTCAGGCAGGCTAAACGTCTGGCGATGGTTGTGCGCTCGTATTGACATTCATGCAAATAAGCGACATAACGACGTAGTTCACTGATTCCGATGCGGTCCGGCGGTAAGAGTGTCCCTTCATAGTCGGTCAGATATTCGACGAGACTTTCCAGATCTTCCGCATAGGATTTGAGAGTCAATTCGGATGAATTGCGTTCAATTTGCAGATATCGCAGAAAGCTGTCGATCGCGTCATGCAGTTCAACAGATCTGATAGGTTGCGAAGAGATCATAAGACTTCAGAATCAGTTTTGAGTATCTTGTCTGAATGAGCAGTAAGAGATACCGTTGCAAGGAAAAACAGAGGTGACAATTTCAGGCTGTTTTTCGAATACGCCTGGATTGTGCTTCCAGCTCTGCTTCCCGTCTTAATTTCCTGACCTTCTGGCTCATGACGGCTGCATCATACCAGGTAAAGCTTAATTCATTGTCAGCCGCATATTGTCCTAATGTCTGTAACATCTGCGAAGAACTGGCATCGTCATACAGAAACACATAGCGTTCTGTATCTTTTACTAAAGCAACGACATTCATTTGTTGTTTCACTGTAGCAGTCCTTTATATTTGTCAGAGCACTGGAATCAGAGACTGAATTGGTTGGGAGCGCTCATGTAACCGCAATAATAAATATCGGCTGTTGAGCATGGGGATTATCGGTATTTTCTTACTTTGAAGATCATCTGATGCTTAGCTTGTCCGCCGTGCAGCGTTAGCATCTCTAAAATCATTAAATGTGATGTAAACCGTATAAAGTCCTCACTGCGATGCAGGTATGCTTCCCAGCCACCACTGCGACGATCTCCGCTGACTTCCAGATAATCCCGTAAATGAGCTACCAGAGCCGCATCCGATCCATCAAAGAGGCGGGTATAAGACATAAATGGCTGGCGAGGATCATAAGCGCCCCCGTCTAACGAACCGACAGGTGGACAGTATTCCTGGAATTGATTCACATGCGAAGGAATACTCTGGTTTGTTTCTACCGCGGTAGACATCGACGGTTTGGGGGCAGTTACCGCCTGCTGGTCAGATTTCATGTCAGGCTGAGGAGTTTCCAGCATCGGGTTTTGAGCAGCTTGATTTGGCGTTTGTGTTCCTCGATTGGCTTGTGCGTAGGTCTGAATAATTCCTGTCTGGTTTCTGGGATAAGGCCATGAATCGAGTGTTTCTGACGATTGCCCACGAATAATTGTTTTTGCTGCTGGTGCAAGCGCGGGTGCAGGATTTTCCGGTTGGCAGTCGTCGGGAGAAACTTGCTCCAGTATTCCCCGATTCAATTTGTTTTCCTGTCTGGTTGTTTTTCGTTCCAGGTGTGAAGCGTGTTTCACTTCCCGATTAATCTGGTGCTCTTCGTGTCTGACTTCTTTCGCTGCCAGACGATCTGATTTAAACAACTCATTCAAGAATGATTTTTTCGCATGGCGTTCTTCAACCATTAAAGGGACTCCAGGAATAAATTCCTGGGCATGAGGCGAATACCACGAAACCTGCATCCCAATACGGGGGGGATAATAGGGCGAATAGTCCGTGATCGCGCCGATCACAACCGCGTCCACATTCAGGATTTTGGCCAATTTGAGAACATCATCAGCGTTATTCATTTGCAACTGATGTTCCACCATCGCTACTTCGGCGACACCCAGAGGCAGTACCTGAAATCCGGGCACTTTTTGCAGCTCGGCATAATACGCGAGTGCAAATCTACGCCCATCCACGTCTGGTTCCTGGCTGAGATTGAAAAATGGCACGAGTGCAACGGTTTTCAACCTCGGATTGGGATTGGTAACGGAGGTCCGCAGGATGACACACCCGGTCAGGCTACTTAAACAAATTAGTAATATGAAA
>NZ_CALFPF010000192.1 GCF_937919775.1 uncultured Gimesia sp. | reverse complement strand
GATCCAGCCCTTTTTTAATTGTAATCATTGAATTTTGAACCTGAAAACAACGAGCATTTCTAAATCAACTCGCCTGATGTGGTTTAACAAACCATCTGAATGCTGCACAAAATCGAAACAGACATCCCTGCTGTTATTTGACTTTATCTATCGGCTTTATAGGCGCAAGCTGCCTTGTGCCCAATATTTCGCGGCTATTTTACACACATCGCCCTTTTTTTGTAGTGAAAGCAAGGTACAAATTGAATCATTTTTGATTCTGTCACAGAATAATCCGTTTCACGTCCTGAACCGGTCACTATTTCAAGAATTTCCCGCGCGGAAAACCCTATCGAAACTCTTAAGAGTGGATTTCCCTCACTGGCAACTCCCCGATTCCGATTCATCCGCCAACACCCATTCATAAAAAAAGCCATCTGGAGGCAAAACTTCCTCTCAGATGGCGGGTAACGAGATTGTATCAGAATTTAGTTTAAGTTTCGACCTAAAGCTCCAACAACTTTACGTTCTTGTACCAGACTTTATGCCCGTGATCCTGAAAACCCAGGTAACCCTTTCTGGGGAAGTCTTTGACGGCCATTTTGAATTTGTGTTTTGATCCATCTAAACGTGTGCCAGGTTCAGTCCATTCATCGGCATTCAGGCTGGCAACCACCTTTCCGTTCACAGCAACGCTGATCAGTGGACCTTTGCAGGTGATCTCGATATTCGTCCATTCCCCCGGTGCACTGGCCTGATTGACTGCGGGAGCAACCAGATCATAGATCGCGCCAAAATCGTGCATGCCGGTCCCTTTACCGCTCAGCACCTGGGCTTCGTAGCCGGTCTGAACCGGATCCATGAGATCGCCCACGCGGAAGAAAATGCCCGAATTGCATTCTTCCGGCATTTTAACATCGCATTTGAATTTGAAATCGCCAAACGGTTTATCGTATACGACCAAATAACCGCCCGACTTATAGGGCACCAATGTTCCGTCTTCAATCGGAGCAGCGATCGGCTTGCCGTTATTGCATTTCCAGCCGGAAAAATCTTTGCCGTTAAATAACAGCTTCCAGCCGGCGGCTTTTTCAGCAGCAGTCAGCTTGTTGTCGGTAGCAGAAGTTTCCGCACCGGCCAGATCCAGTTTCGCCAGCTTCGTGTGCGCCTCTTTTTTCGCCTTCTCCAGCACACTGGCCAGTGTCACTTCGGCTCCGCCCTGTCGTTTACTTTCGTCGGCGGCTTCCATGAAGCTGTAGATTTCCAGTGTTTCCTCTTCGCTGACCGGTGGTTTGCCGGAGCGAAAGAACTTCACAATTTCGACCAGCAGGGGTTTGTACCCATCATAACCACCGACGGCAACTTCTCCGTTTTTCCCGACAGCGGTTCCGCCATATCCACTGGGTTTCCCTTTGCGAACACCGGCGAAGTGCCCTTCCCGTCCGCCGGCCCATTGCCCGACGACTTCATCCCGGTCGGCGTCGCTGACGGTCCGTTTCGCCGTCTGACAGCCGGGGCCCATGACGGTAAACAGGGTTTCCACACCATGAATTCCGTACCAGAACAGATCGGGGTGTGTCGCTTCCAGAGAACAAGGGCTATGCGTGCTGCATTTGGTAATCTTCCCTTCTGCGCCGTTTCTGAGACTCTGAGCGCCTTTGGAAAAACGGAGTGAAGAGGAAGAAAACATCGGCGTATTATATTTGCGGGACAGCTCGAATATGGCAACCGCATCAGTCAGTGAGCCGGCGATTGGCTTGTCAATAAAAACCGGCTTGCCTGCCTGCAACACTGGTATGACCTGCTCCAGGTGCGGACGTCCGTCGTTGGATTCCAGAAAAACGACATCGACTTTTTTCAGAAGCTCATCGATCGAGTCCACAATCTCGACGCCCATCTCCTTGACCTGTTTTGTATAATCCGGAACACGATCAACACTGGAGGGAATGTCTTTACTTCCCTGGGGATAAGCGGCGACAATCCGAATGCCAGCCAGATCCCCCTCAGGTGTTCCCGTGTTGAGCAGCTTGGTGAAGGCAATCACATGCGATGTATCCAGACCGATAATGCCGGCCTTCAGTTCTTTTTTGGATTCCCAGGCCAGCAGAGAGCTGCTGAGTGCAACCGTCAGGATGAAACATGTAAAAGCAGCCTGACAAAATAGCCGTTTGTATGGTCCCGAGTTCATAATGATCCTCAATCAAGTGTGACAGGTGAGCAAACAGGAAACTGGCAGGAAAAGCGATCCCTTCATTGCGGAGAGAAGACTTTTGGCTTCCTTATGAATGTTTATAAATTCGATTATTGCAGAGTCGACGCACGAATTGCAATCAAACAATCCCTGCGAGTCTGAAATTTCAAGTATTCGATAGTTCATCGTCTACAGCAGCCTGATGTGAATCCATCAGTCTGCGTAATCTTTTCCATTCAGACTGTCGACGACCGATTTCTGCCAATCAAGCAGTTCTGTTTTCATTTTCTGGACCCGCTCCGGATCGTCTCCGGCCAGATCATGTTGTTCCGAACGATCCAGTGCCAGATTGTAGAGCGCGTATTCCGGCTGCTCCTTTTTTGAAATCGATTTTATTAATTTAAAATCGCCGTCAATCCAGGCTGCTGCTCCCGGCAGATCATCCTTTGAATATTGTGTTGCCAGACTGGCGACGTCCGCATCGGGAACCGGACCTTCGGGGTTGGGCTGCTCCGGAGTCTGTCGACTTTTGAGATCGAGCAGAATTTCAGTGCTGCGTTTGGGGTGCCCTTTTTCTGGATAAGTCCAGAACCCCATCGGATGAGGGCGTGTTGCCATCTGCCCGTCGATCAAAGGTAACAGGCTGACTCCATCCAGGTCGGGCTGATGTGAGACTTTTGCTCCGGTAATCGCCAGCACGGTGGGATAAATATCAATCGTCCCGCAAGGCACGTTTGTGATTTCCGGTTTCTTGATGCGCGCGGGCCACTCGATCATGGAAGGGACGCGAATGCCCCCTTCCCAGAGATTGCCTTTCCAACCGGCCAACCCACCGGTGGCCTGAGAACGCGCTGCTTCTTCTTTAAATTGCGGAGGCCGTGGCCCGTTATCACTGGTAAACCAGAGCAGCGTATTTTCTGCCAGTCCCAGATCTCTCAACTGACGGCGCAGATGCCCCATCGCGTGGTCCACGCCGGTAATTTCACCGAAATAGTTTTGAAACGCTTTGGACTGATTCTGATATTGCGCTTTCAGTTCGGGAAGCGCTTCGTGCGGCGTGTGCGGATTTCCGAACCAGATCACTGCCAGGAAAGGCTGCTTTTTTGTATCAGCCTGTTTGATAAACTGCAAAGCGGCATCCACGGTCGCCTGCGAACTCTCGCCTTTGAGCTGCGTCACCACTCCGTTGTGGCTCATCCAGGGATCGTTCTCATAAAAATTCGGGCTCGAAACCCATTCATCAAAGCCGCTGTTGCCTGGAGAAACCGGGCTGTTTGCCTGCACCGATCCCAGATGCCATTTTCCGAAGTGACCGGTCGTATATCCGGCTGACTTGACGGCTTCCGCCACGGTTACTTCCTGCGGTCTTAAGGTATGTCCCCAGCTGAAACAGCCAAATCGATTGGGGTGACGCCCGGTGAGAAAACTGCCGCGTGTCGGCGAACAGACGGGAGCAGCCGCATAAAAACGATCGAAACGCAGCCCGCTGGCTGCCATATCATCGAGGTGGGGCGTTTTGAGAATCGGATGACCATTAAAGCCGGTTTCTCCCCAGCCCTGATCGTCGGTCATACACAGAATGATATTCGGACGGCTGGACTGAGCTTGCTCGGCGTTTAACGCAGATGAAAAGCAACCGCAACCGCAACAGCAGGACAAGACAAAAACCAGTATTCGAATGTCAAAACGCATTTCGTGCCCCTCATCAGAACAATATTCGTGAGACAGAACCTGCACTGCAAGCCGGTTTTATCCTCCACCAAATCGAGCGGGGCGCCAAGGAATAGCCGCCTGCCTTGTCGATTTTCCGGAAAGTTCTTTTGCAGCCGAAACGCAGCCCGTCAATCGCCGACAGCCCGTGCTCTCAACCTGGCGGGTCCCGATGACTAAAAATCAGCGCGAGATGCTCCCGTTCGGGGCCTGTTTTGTCTCTTTGTTGATTGCATCAATGCCTTTGGCTCGGATATACTCCTGCCTGTGCCGCTGGACTTCCTCTGAACTGACGTCGATTAACACTAAGCGGTTAGGGATCACACTACGGCTGCTCGCAAAAATCGAGGAATCGCTCTCGTTCCATTGCTGGTCACGTCATTATTGGTTTTTAAAATACATCAGGGGAACAAAGCGCGATATGAAACCGACAAAAGATAATGGCCCCTATTTTGTCGGCATTGATATTGGTGGTACGAATGTCAAAGTTGGCATCGTCGATGATTCCGGACAAACACTGGCGTTTTGTCAAACGAAAACGGAAGTAGACAAAGGCGTCGATGCCGGCTTAAAAAACATTTATCAGGCCATCGATGATGTGTTGTCAGATTGCCAGTTTACGATGGACGACATTAAAGCCATCGGAATTGCCACTCCTGGTACAATGGATATACCCGGCGGAAAACTGGTAGATCCCCCCAATCTGCCCACCTGGAAAGGATTTCCCATACGCCAGGTGGTCTGCGATCATTATTCGGGAAAAATGACGATCTTCCAGAATGATGCGAATGCAGCCGCTTATGGAGAATATTGGATCGGTGGGGCACAGGACGTCCGTAGTCTGGTTTTCTGGACGCTGGGCACAGGAATCGGCTGTGGTATTATTATAGATGACATGATTATTGAAGGTCGGCATTCACATGGGGGCGAGTGTGGTCATATTATTATACAAATGACGAATGGCCGCTTATGTGATTCGGGACAATATGGAACACTGGAAGCATACGCCGGAGGTAAATCTTTTGTGCGACGCTGCCAGGAAGAACTGGATGCGGGACGCAGCTCTTTATTAGTCGAAGAATTGAAAGCGGGGAACGAACTGACTCCTCTCTTAATTGCCCGGGCGGCAGAACAGGGGGACGAGTTGTCGAACGAATTGATCATGGATTCGGCCATGTATCTGGGAGTGGGCACAACCACGCTCATGCATACGATTGACCCGGACATGGTTCTGTTTGGCGGCGCGGTCACTTTCGGCGGCAAGGACTCTGAGTTGGGGCAGCGTTTTATGACTCGAATTCGCGAAGAAGTCAAACATCGCGCATTTCGCGTTCCTTACGAAAATACAATCATCGACTTTGCGGTTCTCGGATCGGATGCAGGTTACATTGGAGTCGCCGGTTGTGCCCGACTCGCCAGCCTCAAAGCCGAGACAAATTAAATATCAACTCCGGATTACTTTTGACCCGGGTTTTCTTAAATAAGAAATGACGAGATTCACCTAAATGGCAATTGAGACCCGTTTGATTCGAAACTTTTCCATTGTCGCACACATCGATCATGGTAAGAGTACACTCGCCGATCAATTACTGCTGAAGACCGGTGCCATCACAGCCCGGGAATTCAAGGCCCAGATTCTGGACGACCTGCAAATCGAGCAGGAACGCGGGATTACCGTAAAAGCACGCACCGTCGCCATCCATCATAAATATAAGGGCGAAATCTACGAACTGAACCTGATTGATACTCCCGGACACGTTGACTTTCACTATGAAGTCTCCCGCAGTCTGGCTGCCTGTGAAGGCGCCCTGTTATTAGTCGACGCCTTTCAGGGCGTGCAGGCACAGACGGTCGCCAACGCTTACGCCTGCATTAACGCGAACCTGACGATTATTCCCGTGGTCAACAAAATCGACCTGCCGGTCACGCGCATTGATGAAGTGCTGGAAGAAGTTGAAACGGTGATTGGCCTGGACCCGTCAGACGCCTTGATGGTCAGCGCCAAAAGCGGGATTGGCATCGAGGGAGTTCTGGATGCGATCATCGAACGCATTGCTCCCCCCCAGGGTGAAGCCGACGCCCCACTCAAGGCACTTGTGTTCGACAGCAAATACGATCACTACCGCGGCGTTGTGACTTACGTCCGGGTTGTGCAGGGGACCATCGTCAAAGGTCAAACGGTCGTCCTGATGCGAGGCGGGGCAAAACTGGATATTATCGATATCGGTCAGTTCACGCCGCACATGAAACCCGTCAAATCTCTGGGACCCGGGCAGGTCGGTTACCTCGTCAGTGGTGCCAAAGATCTCGAGCATGTGCATGTAGGCGATACGATTGCCAATCCCAGAAATCTGCCGGCAGAGCCGCTGCCCGGTTATCTGAAACCGCAACAGATGGTTTTCTGCGGCATGTATCCGATTGAAGCAACCGATTTCGAAAAGCTGCGCGAAGAATTGTCAAAACTGAGTTTAAACGATGCGAGCTTCAGTTTCGTGCCCGAGACCAGCGATGCCCTCGGTTTTGGTTTCCGCTGCGGCTTTCTGGGCATGCTGCATATGGAAATTATTCAGCAGCGACTGGAGCAGGAATTCAATATCGACCTGCTGCAGACAGCGCCTAACGTCACCTACGAAATCCTGGAACGGAATGGTGAGATCGTGCTGATCGACAATCCGCAGGATGTCCCCGACGCCGGCCGCATCGAGGAATTCCGTGAGCCGATTGCCCGGGTGACATTCATCCTGCCGGCAGAGAGTATCGGTATCATGATGCAGTTGTGTTCCGACCGGCGGGGCATCTATAAAAACACCGAATACCTGGGAACCAATCGTGCGCAACTGATTTACGAGTTGCCGTTAGCCGAAATCGTTTACGATATGTACGACCGGCTGAAAAGTGCCACCCGCGGGTATGGAACAATGGATTATGATATCCTCGGTTTCCGAGCCGCTGATCTGGTGAAAATGGATATTCTCGTCAAAGGCGAAAAAGTCGACGCGCTGTCCACCATCGTCCACCGCTCGCAGTCCGAACGACGAGGCCGCGGTCTCGTGAAACGTCTGAAGGAGGAAATCTCAAAACACCAGTTTGAAATTCCGATTCAGGCAGCCATCGGCGGCAAGATCATCGCCCGGGAAACGATCCAGGCACTGCGCAAAAATGTGACAGCCAAATGTTATGGCGGCGATATCACCCGCAAACGAAAACTGTGGGAAAAGCAAAAAGAGGGCAAAAAACGACTCAAACAGTTCGGTCAGGTCGAAATTCCCCAGAAGGCATTCCTGGCCGTTCTGGATGCAACGAAGGACGAGTAACCGAGACTCAAGCCAGTTTCCCGGGTTCTCGAAATCAAGCGGCAGCGAAGTAACCTCGCTGCCGTTTTTTATTCCACCTGTGCCAGCACTTCTTCCAGCGCTTTCGTGCAGGCTTTTATCGAGATGACGGCCTGTTCAAAATTCGTATGCGATGACGCTTCGGGTGCATCCAGAGCAAATTGATCGGTGGCTTTACGCAGCTTGCTGATCTTTTTTCGCAGCATCTTCAGATAGGCGTCGGGATCATCGACGCGTGTTTCCAGCGCCCGCGAAGCATCGAACACCGCACGCGCGATATGCATCAACTCCGGAAAATCCTCGGCTTCATCGCTGTGCTTGACGAATGTCCGCACCATCCACGCATGTGACAGAATAATCTGGCTGCGATCAACGGCTTCCTGTTTGCTGTAAGACATCTCGTATCGGCATCCTGAATTTTCAACGGCATTTGTGGCGACGAACGTATTCGCCGCATCTGTCATGA
>NZ_CALFPF010000191.1 GCF_937919775.1 uncultured Gimesia sp. | reverse complement strand
AAATACGATAGACCTCTTCGGACCACCAGAGAGTTTGCTCCTTGATGTTCCACTCCCAGCTTCCAATATGCGCTAACCTTTGGGCTTCAAAAAGCCTGGTGTGCATGTTATTGATTTCGATTTCAGAGGTTTTCCGGTCATTAATATCCTGGATGATGACAAGAATTTCATCAGACAGGTAAGGGAACAACCGGGCTTGAAACCAGCAGGTTTGCTGATTGATTTTTAAAGTGTATTCGAAAGAAGCCGTCTTGTGAGATTGAGCGAGTTCCAGAATTGCCGCTTCGAGTAGTTGGACGACGTGCCTGGGGAGAATGTCATGCACTTTCCTGTTAAGAAATTCTTCGGGTGGCAGATACAGGTTTTTGTTATCACCGCATTCATATCCGACAATGGTTCCATCGGCGCTTAAGTGAAAAAATAAGTCCGGATTGACTTTCAGCATGGCTTGAAGCTGCGCAGTTTTTTTGGCAACATTATTTTCTGCGATGGAGCGGTCGGTAATATCAACCGCTGATCCGATAATTTGAATCACGTTGCCTGCTTCGTCATAAAGCGGCCCGAATGTGATATCAAGGTCCATCGTTTTCTGGTCTGACATCCGCGCCTTCGTATCGTAGCGAACTGTTTCTCCTGAGGCTGCCCGCTGTAAAGCAGTCTTCAATTGCGACTGTGCTTCAATGGAATCAGACCACCAGTATGTATCCCAGAAAGGCTTGCTAATCACATCCGATTTCTTAAGGTTAGCTGCAGCCAGTGGTGCGCGATTGGCTTCCAGGAGGATTCCCTCAGTCGAATAAACGCCGACAAAGACGAATAAGCTGTCAAGAATGTCCTTGGTTCGTTTGTGTGCTGTTTGCAGTTTTGTTTCTATGCGCTTTCGTTCCAGAATTTCCCGCCTCAGGTTTTCATTGATTCGGGCTAACTCAGCCATTCTGGTTTCGATATCTGGTTTCAGAGTCTTTTTACCAAGCCATTCAAATTCCCGGTCGTTGACCGTGCTCATGAATATGCGGATCTCTTTTTGTGGCCCTCCATTCCCTGTGGAGATAGCAGGCGCCTGGGCCAGGTGACCGTTTTCAAAGAATGATTGTATGAGTTCCGGAATATTGTTTTTCCACTCAGTGAGTCTAAAAATGCAGCCAAGGGTCATCATCCAGATGACGCTCAGTGAGAGACAGCGGCTTTCCCAGGTAAAAGGGGGAAGATCCATAACCGGACCAGGGAACACGCGAGAGAGAGTCAGTGTCGAGCAGATACCGGCGGCGAGTAAGAGTGGCCAGATTCGTCGCTGCCCGGCCACAAAAAAAATCGTCACCGCATAAAAACCGGTATGGCGAGATTTAAAGGGACTTGCAAATCAATCAGAAAAATAAGAAGTGTGAGAAAACAGCTGATTAATAAGAGTCGAAAACTTTTTCGCTGTGCAATCATGGAACATCCCTGTTGATCTGTGGAATCCGAAAGAATTTCCATTCCAGAAAGTCAAGACGCAAGTCTGGTTTTCAGTTCTGTTTGAAATCCTTTTGTAATAATGACGATCAGATTTAGGGACAGAGATACCGCATTATGCCCTTTCTAAGCAAGTTGATAAACCCCGATTTTTAAAATCTACCATGTATTGTCGGGCGAGCGGGAAATACATAACCCCTGCTGTGATTTCCCGGGAACTTCAAAGTCGTGTGTCGTTGTTTCTTTGGGAACGCCGATTTCGGTTTCGTAGTCGGGAAAGAGTAACATGCCGCGTGGATTCACAGCGGTGTTGTCTTCATTTTGGGGTATTTTTCATCCGGGTTGGAAATGTGAACGATCATCGCGATCAAGAGAATTTGTGAAAGAGAGACCATCAAAGTTTGATCAAGAGATTGGTATACTGATACGGGAAAACCAACCAGAGTAGGAACAGACCGGGCAGAGGTAAAGGATCTCTGCACCTCCAGAAAATCACGCATTTGACGGCGATTTAAGCTGCGTCTTGAAAAGAAGATAGCCGAGGCGGGACTCGAACCCGCACGCCCTTTACGGACCCGGGATTTTAAGTCCCGTGCGTCTGCCATTCCGCCACTCGGCCATGTCTTTAAGATTATATAGTATATTGACTTGCATCGTGCAAGCAAAGAACCGCCATTATCTCAATTTTGAAGCCTGCCCCGTTCGGGTGGTTTCAGGCAGATTCCGATCGGAGAGCCCTGTTTTCAGGGGAATTAAATGGATTCGTCGACTAAACCACGTGCACGACGGCGGCGACGGCGGCGGTGGAGCCAGCGTTCACCATCTTCTGCTTCAGAGAAAAAGGAGCCGGACAGCAAGCGGTAGAAAAATAAGAGGATAAAAGCCCCGCCCGTGGCGGCTAAAAAGCCGACCGTGCTGATCGGCGTCACGCGGGCACCGTCCCAGAAAAACATGAGCGTGCCACACCCGACAACACTGCCGCCAATGCCCATCAGCAGCGTGCTGACTGCACCGCCGGGGTCTTTTCCAGGCATGATTGCTTTGGCTGCCAAACCGACTAAAGTCCCAAAACCGACCCAGACCAACATTTCGTTGACCGCTTCCTGGAGGATTCTGGTGGTATTGTCATCAAACATTCTGACGGTCCTTCGTCGGTAAATGCTTATTTTGTAATAGTTTACGGAACTATGTATGATGGGGAGGTCACTCTGTGGAGAGGCCTTTTATTATCCGCTATTAACATTATCGTCAACCCCGACTCAAAACTTGGGTTACGAACGATCTATTTGATTTTTGATTAAAGTTTTGTCGTATTGCAGACCATTTATGATCACAGCGAAATGCACCAAGAGTATCAGCCGTTTAACCATTCATCCCGGTGTGCTTCCACAAACGCATCATCGTTCAGATGCGGATAAGCCTCGTAAATCCGGTTAATCTCAGCCCGCTGTCCGGGCCCCAGCGTTTCATTGGGATTCAGGCACCAGATCCCTTCCAGCAGCCCCTGGCGTCGGAGGATTTCGTGAATGCCGGGAATGCAGCCCTGAAAACGATTCGCGACATCAAACAGCACCGCGTTGCAATCGGTCACTTCAGTGTTGCTTTGCAGCAGAGAAAGCGGAATCGCTGATTCTGCAGTGGCGACTTGCTGGCATTCTTTGAAAGTCTCAACGGCTTTGTGTGTCCAGACGGCCCAGTGCCCGAGCAGACCGCCGACGATGCGACGTTCGAGTTGTTTACCTTCCCCTGGAAAACGAAAAGGGGTGACGAGATCGAGTACGATGTTATCATCGTTGCCGGTATACAAGGCGATGTCGTCCCGTCCCGACTCGGCTACGGCGCGGATGACGTCGAGCGTGTGATACCGATTGAAAGGAGCCATCTTGATCGCGGCGATGTTTTCAATTTCACAGAAGCGACGCCAGAACGAATATGGCAGCAGGCGGCCGCCGACATCAGGCTGCAGATAGAAGCCAAACACGGGGATGATTTCGGAAACAGCTTGGCAGTGCTGGATCAAAGTGTCTTCGTCGGCGGATTTGAGCGCCGACAGACTGAGTAAACCGAAGTGGTAACCGGCATCTCGTGCGAGGGTCGCTTGCTGTGTGGCCTGAGCGGTTTCGCCACAGATGCCGGCGACGCGTAATAAGGGGACGCTTCTTTTCGTATCGGCACGGTCCATTTCTTCCGCTGCCAGTTCCAGGACGGGTTGAAAAAGATCAACGCCCGGCTGGCGGATTTCAAATTGTGTGGTATGCACGCCGACAGCCAGTCCGCCGACACCGCTGGCAATGTAGTAACGCGAAAGGGCCCGTTGGCGGCGTTCATCCAGTTTGCGGGCGGAGGTTAAGGCCAGCGGATGCGCGGGGATCGCCGTTCCCTGCTGTAACGTCTGCGTGATGAGAGAGGAATTCACGATTCTGCTTTCCAGTTTTGAAGCTTCGGTGTTGTGCAAGGCAGCCGCGTTAAAACTTGCCGCTGCGCGATTCGAAATGCGTTGGTTTACCCAGCAGAGGACGCTCGTTCCGGATCCAGTCAGTGATCCAGTGGATGATCTGATCGTCGTCCACCAGAGGCGCGCCATAACGTTGATGCCCGTATTGACCGTTGTTGAGTAACGCGTCTTGCGCTTCGGCTCCGGTAAACTGTGGTTGCTTGCCGAACAGAGTTCCAAATTGTTCGCAGATCTTGCGGACGCTGAGAATGCGCGGTCCTGCTACGTTCAGATTGAAGGGGGGCGATGTGCTATCAGGCAGGGAACAGAGCGTCATCGCATTGGCGTCTCCCTGCCAGATGACGTTAACGTATCCCATCGAGACATCAATGGTCTGTTCCTGGTAAACCTGCAGTGCGAGATCAACGAGTACGCCGTAGCGGCATTCGGTCGCATAATTCAGGCGAATGATGGTCATGGGAATATTGAGGGTGCGGCTGAAATGCTCAAACATCCGCTCCCGTCCCAGACAGCTCATTGCGTATTCCCCCACCGGATTCGGCTTGTCGCTTTCGACCGATCCCTGGCTTGATGCGTTGACGAGTCCGTAAATGTTTCCGGTCGAAAAGGCGGTGATGCGGCTCTGCTGATAATTATTACAGACAAGCGCCGGCAGGTACGTATTCATCGCCCAGGTGAGCGATTCGTTTCCCGTTGCGCCGAATTTCATACCCGCCATATATATCACATTCGGTACATCGGGCAGGCTGTTGATAAAAGCGGCATCGAGCAAATCGCCTTTGATGGTTTCGATTCCCAGATCTTCGAGAGGCTGTCTGCTGGATTCGTCCGAAAAACGGCTCACGCCGATCACGCGGCGGTGGATGCCTGCTGCTTGATCGGCGCGGAGAATCATGCGGGCTAACGTCGGCCCCATTTTGCCGGCGATACCCAGCAGAATCAGGTCACCTGCTGTTTGCTGCAGAGCTTGGATCACCTGAGGAGTCGGGCGACTTAAGAGTTCGTCCAGTTGTTCAATGTTGTCAATAGTGGCAGGAAAGTCGGTCATGTTATATGTTGTATCGAAGTCTGTTTTATCGGGGTGAGATATCAAAGTGATGTGTACGTTGTTTCGCACATTATGACAGGCTGGTGTCTGAAATGGAAATCCAGCCCCGTTTAAACGTGGGGAATCTCGCAGGCGAGCAGTTGATCCCAGTCGGGCAGATCCGCGGAATTTTTCGAGAAGTAGCTGGCGACCACGATTCCCTTGTCGAGAATCAAAGCCGCCCCCAGTTGCTGAATATCTTTACCGGGAATTCCGGGCAGGTAGCCGGAAAGGATTGTGGTTTTAAAGCCGGACCACCAGACGGCAGGTCCGATGGTTTCCGCCAGATTGCCCCGCTTGATTTGAAAGAGTTCGTAGAGTTTTCGATCCGGATCACTGAAGCTCTGCACGTTCTGCAATTGATAACGGGTCAGTAACTTGTCGGCCTGTTCGTCGTCCATCATGTGGACGATAGCCAGTTGCAGATTTCGCTGTTTCAGTTGATCTGATAACGCCTGCAGTTGTGCCAGGACCTGTCGACAGAAGGGGCAGCCACCATGTCTGAGGAACACGACGAGAACAGGTCGTTCTACCGAGAGTTCAGCTAATGTTTTTCCCTGCGATGACGGGAAAGCAGCCAGTGCCTGCTTGAATTGATTTTGATCCATGAGTTACTTTCGGGCAATGTCGCTTAAGACAGGAAAGAAGCCAGGTCTCAAGGAATTGGTAACGAGAGTCGCTGACACTGCTTTAGTTTACCATAATGCGTCTGGATTTTCCTGGTGGAAATCGCGAATGTTCTGCATGGTGTTTTCAATGGTTTCCAGATCGGAATAGAACATGGCGGTCGGATCGATTTTTTTCTGGTCCAGGAAATCAATTTCCGATCGGAGCTGAGGGTTTTCCGCAGCGCGGGGTAGAATCACCAGCCAGAACAGGCTGAGCGAGAGCGTCAACAACAGAAACCAGCCCCACTGGCGGCGTTTTACGCTGCCGTTTTCAGGACGCTGGTGTTCTGGCATGGCTTGCTGCACGTGTACGGTCAACGTTTTCACTGACGGTTGAGAGTTTAAAAGAGTTCGTGAATCACTTCACCGTGATCAATGGCGACCGTCGGTCTACCGGAATGATCGAGGAAATGGATTTCGGGGTCCATGCCCAGCACACGGTAGATGGTGTGATGAATATGGCCGGGTTGTACAGGACGGTCTGCGGGGGCATCGCCCAGTCGATTGGTGGACCCGATAACGCGGCCTCCTTTGACACCGCCGCCACCCATCAGACAGAACATGGAATTGCCCCAGTGATCGCGGCCGGGCGTTCCCTGGCTCAGGGGAGGGCCACCGTTGCCGCCATCGTTCATGCGCGGAGTCCGGCTGAATTCGCCGCAGAGTACGACGAGCACCTTTTCGCTCAAGCCGCGCTGGGCCAGGTCTTCAAACAGCGCGCTGACGGCCTGGTCAACGCGGGGAAGATAATTATCGTAACCGCTTTGCAAATTCCAGTGATGGTCCCAGCCTCCGAAATGCACGGTGACGAAGGTGGTTCCCGCTTCGACCAGTCGTCGCGCCAGCAGAACACTTTGGCCCCAGGTATGACGTCCATACTGTTCGCGGATCTTTTCGTCTTCGGAATTCAGATCAAAGGCCTGACGGGCTTTGTCGCCGGTCACCATCTCGTAGGCTTTCTGATCCAGGCGATCCATCGAACTGAGCATACCAGACTGATCCACGTCTTTGCGAAGCTGGTCAAAAGTCTTGAGTAATTCTTTGCGTTCTTTCAGGCGTTCAATGGATAATCCGCCTGCCAGGTTTAAATTCTTGACTTGGAAATCTTTGTTGTTCGGATCTGAGTCCGTTTCGAAAGGATCATGCTGAACCCCCAGAAAATTACCGCCGAAGTAACCCGGCCTCAAACCGATGCTGGATGCATAAGGGACGGAAACATAAGCGGGCATGCTGGGGTCGCGTGGTCCCAGGATTTTGGTTGCCATTGAAGCAATGGAAGGATTACGACCGGGAGTGCTGCCGCCGCTCACGCCGCCGCGCCCGGTCAGCATCCAGTGCCCGCCGGTGAAATGGTCACCGGTATTGTGATGCAGGGAGCGGACAATCGAAAATTTATCCGCGCATTTTGCCTGCAGCGGAAACATCTCTGTAATGTCCATGCCGGGGACATTGGTGTGAATTGGATTCCAGATTCCCCGATTCTCAAGGGGGGCTTCGGGTTTCATGTCGTAAGTGTCCATATGGCTGGGACCACCGTCCAGCCAGAGCAGAATGACGGACGTATCTTTGGCCTTCACTCCCTGCTGTTCCGCGTTTTCTTTGGCATGTAAAATTTGCGAGAGGCTCGCCGCACCCATGCCCGCCACACCGACTTGCAGAAAATGCCGCCGACTGACGCCGTCGCAGTACTTGCCCGATTTTCCAAATCCAACACGGAACATTGTTTAGCATCCCTTGTGCGAATTAGTGATAAGAGAACTTTGATGCGTTTATTTTATGCTTTAGAACAGTATATCGTCAATAATGAAGTGCTTTAATTTGGAATCTTTGGTTGGCCTGTCTCAATAGAACCTCAAATCGGGTGCGTTGAGTTCAGGTGGTTTTGGAGTGTCCGTTCCGCTTTTTGCTTAGCGGAGCGGTAAATCACGCCGTTAATTTCGCCTCCCATCATCAGGATGGCCCCTGTCATATAGAGCCAGGCTAACAGTACGATGAAACCGCCCAGGGTTCCGTAGGTTTCATTGTAATGGGCGATATTTTCTACGTACAAACGAAACCCCTGCAGCATGATAACCCAGCTGATGACCACAAACAGGCTGCCGGGAGTGAATATTTTCCAGGGAAGTTTCACACTGGGAACGACCCAGTAGATGACCGAGGTCGAGATCAGCATAAAGCCGCACGCCACCGACCAGCGGACCCCCGCCGACAGCAGCAGATGTAACCAGGGCGCATAAAAGTTTGTCAGCAGTAAACGCGCCAATTCAGGGCCGATGACCAGCAGAATCATTGACAGTAAGAGCAGTATGAGCACGCCGAAGGTTAATAACAGCGAGAGTCCGCCCGCTCGCCAGAACGATCTGCGATGATCCACTTCGAACACGGCGTCCAGGCCGGTACCCATAGTGAGAAACAGACGCGTGCCTCCCAGAGCGAGCAGAAACAGCCCCGCTCCAATCAGACTGTACGTGGTTTTGTGTTGAATATCCGTGATCTGAGCAAACAGCATTTGGGACACGTTCTGGGGGAGCCCCTGATTGATCGCGTTTTCCATACTGAGAATCAAGCCTCGAATCGGCAGTTGCGCCACACAGGCGATAATCACAATTAATAAGGGGATCAGTGTAAACATTGCATAATAGGCGAATTGCGCGCTGTGGGCGCTGAGCCTGTGCTGGCTATAACCTCTCAAGGATAAGTAAATCAGATTCCAGGGAGTGAGCCCGCCAAACTTCCACATGGCACGGAAGCCGATCTTGCCAAGTTGAATCTGTTCCTGTTCTGTCATGTTGGACCGTTCATAAGTAAGACTGTCAAACGCGTTACGCGCTGGAATCTGCAATTGGCTGAATTGTGCTGAAGATCGTTATAATTTATATAATCATTAAAGGTTAACATTTTGAAATGTCGATCAAGTTGATAATGGGAATTCTTTTTCAAAAAAGATCCTGTTTTCGAACTGATAGTTGTCTCCTATTTTTAACGCTCAGAGATTGACCGGATTTCAAAATGAATTCGTTACTGAAAATTAGTGCGGGAATTTTACTTTGTCTGCCCTTAACCGGCTGCGCCGGTCCAGGCTATTATGATCCTTCAACGGGCATGATCTGCGGTGGTGAGATGTATGGCCCCACTAATTTTGTAGATGATATCAAATGTTCGCTTTCGAAGCACCGTGCCCAGCGCATGAACAAACATTGCTGCAATCCCTGTGACAGCTGTAATGTCTGTGATCCCTGTGGCAGCTGCGATCCTTGCGGCAGTTGTGATCCTTGTGGAGCCAGCGGCAGAGGTGCTTTTGGAAAGAAACTTCCCCGCATGCTGGCGACAGGCACATTCAGTTATGGCTCAAGCGAGGGGCCCGGGGATTACTATCCGATGGACTCTTATCCGACACCAAATTATGCGCCTCAGTCCAGTTGTCCGCACTGCGGACCTCAGGGAGGGTCGTTTATGCCTGAATCAAATATGCACGAATCCGTGATGCCCGAGACATACGCGCCCGAAACGTACTCACCTGAGACCTACTCGCCCGAATCAGGATCGCCTGCTCCCGCCACAGTGGTTCCTCAAAAAATCACTCCCCCGAAAAATCCCGGTGGCGCCATTCTCAAGCCAGCTCCCGCACCTGCTGCAGAAGAGCCGATGTCATATGTACCACCGGCGCTGATGCGGACTCCGACTGTCATTCCCAGTAGTGCCAGTCCCAATCAGGGAGCCCGTCGGGTTCAGTGGGTTCCTGCTCAGATTCACTAAGCGAATCGGAATACTGATATATTCGGAACATTCTTTCGAAGGAGCGGAATGAATCCGTGACGGATTACGGGTTCCGATCTTGAAAGGAGATGTCGGGTGTATCAATCTGATTCGGGAAATCAAGCCTTTCTTCCACGTCGACGTCCTCTCGTTTTCCCATTACTGCTGCTGACCGCGTGCTGTTTTCTCTGTTTACCAGCAGCAGAAATTCAATCCGCCGTTTATAAAGTGGGGCCCGATCAGGAACTTCATCAGGTGGAAAATGTTCCCTGGGAAAGTCTTGTTGCCGGTGATGAGGTGCAGATTCACTGGCGACCTCAGCCTTATCATACGAAGTGGGTCCTCTGCCGCAGAGGAACGAAAGACAAGCCGATTGTGATTAAAGGGATTCCTTCCGAGAAGGGGGAATTGCCCGTGATCGATGGACGTCGCGCCATGACGCGTCCTGAATTGCGTTTCTGGGGAGAACAGCGCGGGATCATCAAAATCGGTGGCGCCCGAGATCCGGCGGATACGATGCCGGCGCATATCGTGATTGAAAATCTGGACATTCGCAGCGCGCGGCCTTCGTTTTTCTATTTCAATTCGGAAGGGCTGCAGAAGTATTTCCAGA
>NZ_CALFPF010000190.1 GCF_937919775.1 uncultured Gimesia sp. | reverse complement strand
CTAAAGATGGCGTCCACTTCACCAAACCAATGCTGAAGCTGCATGATTTCAAAACGGATCGTAAACCCTGGGAGGGTGCTTTTGCTGAGACCAACATCGTGCTGTTGGGATCGGGTGGCCATGGTGACCGCTATTGCAACTCGGTTCTGATTGAACCCGGTGAAACAGATCCTGCACGACGGTATAAAATGTTGTACTACGATTTCTCACCGGATGATAATAATCAGGAATGGCCTGGCTGGCATGCGGCATTTTCACCGGATGGTATTCACTGGTCGAAATCGCCGAAGAATCCCCTCAACCGGACTGCGTACGGCGGCCGAACACAGCAACCTCTGTTTGTGGATGAAGATCCTTACCGGGAACAATGGGACAAGCGAAAAAACTTAATGCGGAAGAATTGGCTGCTTCCAATATCTATGTCGGATGCTGTAGATGTATTCTTTGATCCGCAGCGCGAGGAGTACGCCGTCTATGGAAAATGCTGGTTGAATGGGCCGGATGGAGGACTGGCCTGGAAACACGCGATGGCCCGTTCCAGCAGTAAAGACTTTCTCAACTGGTCGGTCCCCGAAATTGTCTGCTCACCCGATGATCAGGATGCCGCCAATACCGAATTTCATAATTCGCCCGTGTTCTTTTACAATAACTGCTACTTCTGCTTGAACCAAATTCTGCGAGCCCGTGGTGAAACAGTGGGAGCCAAAGCCGATCTGATGCATATCGAGCTGATGATCAGTCGCGACGGTATTCACTGGGAGCGTCCCTGTCGCGAACTGTCATTCATTCCACAACAGGAATTTTCCAGCGGAGGAATTTTTACCAACGCGACGCCAGTATTTCTGAATGATTCGATTCACTTCTATTATGGAGGTTACACAAGCGGTGCCATCGGCGGGGGATCCAAATTAACAGACGCGAGCCAGCAAAGCGGCGTCGGTCTGGCGACGCTGCCCCTCGATCGCTTTGCGGGAATTCGCCCCGTTGCATTGAGTGCGCAATCAACATTGAAAAAACCTTTGGAAAATATCGGCCAGGTCACACTGAAACCACTGGACCTTGAGGAAATTCAGCAGATCACAGTCAATGGAAATG
The DNA here is from genome assembly GCF_937919775.1 of uncultured Gimesia sp. GTDB lineage: Bacteria > Planctomycetota > Planctomycetia > Planctomycetales > Planctomycetaceae > Gimesia. The sequence continues at coordinate 3,556 of NZ_CALFPF010000190.1, read as the reverse complement.
CGGCAGAAGGTCAGATTCAGGTCGAACTCCTCAATGCAGACGGTTACCGGATACGGGGCTTTACTAAAACGGATTCAGAAATATTGAAAGGCGATTCACTGGCGCATCAGGTCAGCTGGAAAAAACAGACGCTCAAAGATCTGCCTCCCGGCAAATACATGCTGCGTCTGCATCTGAATAACGCCGAAGTATTTGCAGTGACACTCAAGAAATAACTTCCAGAGAGAGAACATTGAAACCTGTGTTTATTTCCCTGATTTCGCGGTCTGGTCGGTGAACCGATTGATCTCCTGCAGCATGGTCTTGGCTTCTGTCATCAACACTGTATAGCCCTCTTTTATGGGTACAATCCCCGTGCCAGTTTAGCCTGTGCCACCCGTTCGATGCCTTCGATCATAGCGGCCGTTCGCATGTCGAATTGATTTTCCTGTGCCCGATTCAGAGTGCGGTGAAATGCATCCTGCAGAATTTTCTGCAGACGCTGATTCACCTCTTCCAGAGTCCACATATAGTTCTGAGTATCCTGGACCCATTCAAAGTACGACACGGTTACCCCGCCGGCATTGGCCAGGATGTCCGGCAGAATAAATACTCCTTTTTCATTGAGCACTTCATCCGCTTCAAGAGTCGTCGGACCATTGGCTCCTTCCGCCAGCAGTTTGCACTGAATGCGATCGGCATTCTCCGCCGTAATCTGATTCTGCAAAGCCGCGGGAACCAGGATATCACATTTGAGTTCCAGCAGTTCTGCATTACTGATGTGATCCCCTTCCGGATAACCTTCCAGAAAGCGGTTTTTACTGACATATTCCAGCAGCGAAGGCATTGAAAGTCCGTGACGATTATAAATGCCGGTCGTAGCGTCACTCACGCCAATGATTTTCACTCCCAGATCACTCAAAAACTGTGTCGCGTGACTCCCCACATTTCCAAATCCCTGAACGACGGCAGTGCACTCACTCAGATTCATTTTGAGATGTTTGGCAGCTTCCTGAATTAGATAAACAACGCCACGGCCTGTCGCTTCATTTCTTCCCCGGGCTCCCCCTAACACAACTGGTTTTCCGGTAACCACCGCAGGTACGGTGTAACCCACCTCCTGACTATAGGTATCCATAATCCAGGCCATGACCCGCTCATTGGTTCCCATGTCGGGTGCCGGGATATCTTTTTCAGGACCTATGAGTGGACTGATCTCTGTCGTAAAACGCCGGGTCAGGCGCTGCAGCTCATGGCTGGTGAGCCCTGTGGGATCAATGCGCACGCCCCCTTTCGCGCCCCCGAAAGGGAGATGCACCAGAGCACATTTCCAGCTCATCCACATTGCCAAAGCAGAAACTTCTCCGAGGCTGACATCCTGGTGATAACGTATTCCCCCCTTAGTGGGTCCCATGGTCAGAATATGCTGAACTCGATATCCAAAGACGGTTTCCACCTCAGTATAGTGATCTCGACGGAAGGGGAGTGTCACGACCAGCGTCCGCTGGGGGAACAAAAGACGCTGCCTGATATTATCATCCAGCCCCATGAACTGAGCCGCCTTCAGGAACTGCCGCTGCGCCAGTCGAAACATCGGAGAATCCCATTCCGCGTCTCGAACTTTCGTGCGTTCAATCGCATACCTGAGTGATCTAATCAAGGAACTGCGACTGAGCTTTGTCTTGACGAGATAGTCCTGGGCTCCCGCTTCGACCGCTTTGGCAGCCAGCTTGATATCATCCATACCGGTCACGATCACAATGGGTATCGCAGGAGCAAAAGAACGTACCTTGATAAATGTATTCAGATCTTCACTGTCAGGAAGCGTCAAATCCAGTAGCACAATATCGGTCGATGTCGCATTTAACTGATTCAATCCCGCCTGCAGAGTTCCCGCGTGCTGGAGTTGAAATACTGGTGACTTTGACTCAGCCAGAAGCGTCTTCACCAATCCTACATGAATCGGGTTGTCTTCGATCAGTAGCACTTTTACGGGGTTTCCAGATACAGAATTCATCGTTTATTCCTTATCAATAGTTGTTGAATCAATGTGGGCGGCGACTGCTGGCAGCAAGCGGTTGAACTCCAGTTCCAGCTTCTCAAATGCATCTCGGGCTTCATCCATTTTATTTTCTTTCCCCAGCATTTCTAATCTTAACGCAGCTTCAGCTGCAGGACGTGCTTCAAACAGAGCAGCAGAACTTTTCAGTGTATGGGCAGCCCTCCTGAGGGACTGCGCGTCATTCTGTTTCAGAGCTTCTCTGATTTCCGCCTGTAACCGCGGCGCTTCAGTAAGAAACAACTGCCCTAGTTCACTCAGCGCTTCAGAAGAAATTTCTGATTTCTCCATAGCCTGTTGCCAGTTGATGATACTCTTTGTGCCTTCGTGATCGTGTTGCATTGGTTCCCCCTCTGCTGCTTTGCTCTCTGAACCGTGCGCGGTCTGTTGCATCGCAGGTGTTTTCTGAATTGTACTTTCGTCAGTCTGCTCTGCTGCTGAATCATGATGAAGACAGTCCTCAATCGTCCGAAACAGTTCGCGTACACGGACCGGTTTAGAGACGTAATCATCCATGCCTGCCTCCAGACATCGTTCGCGGTCTCCCTTCATGGCGTGTGCCGTCATGGCGATGATCGGGACGTGCTCGCCTGTTTCTTCTTCGTATTTTCGAATCAGTCGGGTCGCCTCCAGACCGTCCATTTCGGGCATCTGCACATCCATGAGAATGAGATCAAAATGACGGGATTTTCTCTGTTCAACGGCATCCCTGCCATTAAGAACAACAGAAATCTCATGGCCATGCGGCTCCAGCAATGCGAGCGCCAGCTTCTGATTTACCAGACTGTCTTCTGCCAGCAGAATCTTGAGAGGAGGGATCTGTCGGGCCAGTTCGGCTGTGGCTGACCTGGCTTTATCTTGCGGAGTCCCACTCATGCCCAGTGTCTCTGCAATTGAGTTAAACAATTCGGACTGCTTTAAAGGTTTAATCAGATGTGCGGCAATTCCCAGATCTTTGCAGCGGGCATGCTCATTCTGACCATCGCTGGACGTAATCATCATAATCACAGCGCTGCCCAGTTTTGAATCCTGCTTGATCGCTGCCGCGACTGAAAAACCGTCCATAAAAGGCATATTGGCATCAACCAGCACAAGATCAAACGGTTGACCGGCTGACTGGTTTGCATGCATTACTTCCAGAGTATCACTGCCGCGATTGATTGATTGTGTCTGCATATTCCAGCTTGCCAGCATTTCTTCGAGAATCCGACAGTTGGTAAGATTGTCATCAACAATCAGAACCCGCAGACCATTCAGGTCAACCTTGAGGAGTGGCTCATTCGCAGGTACTTCTTCCTGTGTTAATTCAAAGTGTGCGGTAAAGTGAAATTCGCTTCCCTTGTCTACTTCACTTAAGACCCAGATCCGTCCCTCCATCATTTCAACCAGACGGGAAGCGATTGCCAGTCCCAGACCGGTGCCACTGAATCGGCGGGTCATAGACTCATCCACTTGCTCAAATGCCTGAAAGATTCGCTGTTGTTTATCCTCAGCGATGCCGATGCCGGTATCCCTGAC
>NZ_CALFPF010000189.1 GCF_937919775.1 uncultured Gimesia sp. | reverse complement strand
CGTGGGAGTTCAGGATACGGCAGCCCCCATTCTCGGCGCGGACGGACGACTGCTGGCTGTGTTGTGTGTGTCGCATATTCTGCGGGTCGGGGAATCCAGTGACAGCACCAGAATTTCCTCAGCCATCTTACAGTGCTCGCGGGCCATCTCAAGTGAATTTGGTCCGACCATGTTAAATACATCTGACATTGAAGACCACAGTGTCAATTGAATCACGCGGGTTATTTAAACGGAGTTTTCATGCTGGATCAACAAGCTCGACATCACGATTTTCCCAGTCTGCGGGAACGCGTTTATTTGAATTCGGCTGCAGAAGGAATACCCCCGCTCGCTGTGGGTCAGGCCTTTCAGCAGTATTTTCTCGACAAGCAACTGGGCATGGATGGCCGCAAGCTGCACGAACTGCAATGGGATGCAGCAAAAGAACTCGTCGCGAAAATGTATGGGCTGACTTCCGCTGAAGTCAGTATCTGTTCCTGTAGTTCGGAAGCATATAATCTGGCTTATCAGGCATTGCAGTTGAAAGCCGGCGATGAAATCATCGTCAGCGATCTGGACTTTCCCGCCAGTTATACATTCGGCTTACAGTCGAGTTGCCCGGCGACCGTGAAAGTCTGGAAATCGCGCGAATGGGAATTGCACCTGGAAGATCTGCAGGCGCTCTTAAGTGACAAAACTCGCGTGGTGAGCATCTCGCTGGTCAGCTTTTTTAATGGATTCAAAATTCCCCTGAAAGAAGTGATTCAGACCATTCGCCAGCATTCGTCGGCGTTGATTGCATTAGACGTGACGCAGGCACTGGGACGCATTCCCCTCGATCTGGAAGACATCGATCTTGTTGTCAGCAGCACGCATAAATGGATTCTCGCCTCTCATGGCGGCGGTTTGGTCGGCGTGCCTTCGTCACGGGCGAATGAGTGGACGGTTCCCGCGGGAGGCTGGTTCAATCTGAAAGATGCGTTCGGCGAACAGCGTTTCGAAAAAGCAGAAAGCCTGCCGGGTGCTGCCAGCTTCACGGTTGGTATGCCCAACTACCCTGCCGTTTATGCCATTCGTGCCGCCTTGCAGTATATTACGGAGACAGGTGTGGAAAACATCAATCGGGCGGCAACGCCTCTGGTGGAAGCGTGTCTGGAAGGGCTCAAAAAGTTGCCTGTCGAACTGATTTCTCCCCCGCGGCTGGAAAATCTGGCGGGCATTATCGCGTTTCGCCATCCTGACGCCGAGCGAATCTACCAGCACTTACACAGTAAACAAATCCATCCCATGTATCATGCGGGCCGGATACGTGTCGCTTTACATGCTTATAATACAATGGAGAACGTCGAAACCTTCCTGCAGGAATTAAAACACGCCTTATCTTAAAGTTTTGTAGGAAATGGGGCGTTTTAATGCCGGATGGACTGAAAAATATCGAGATGAAATTAATTTACTAAGGTTTTTTGCTGAATTCGGAGTCAATGGGAATATAATGTAAGGGTAAGCATAAACTCATTATTTAATACTTCTTACCCTCACGCATCGACCGCAGATTCCTGGTTTGAGAAGCAAGCGCTCAGGCCAGTCAAGTTGTGGTTCCTACCTAAATCATGCTGGAAATAATAATGACCATGCACGTCAGTTTTCGAGATCATTGCTGGGCTTTCGTAAAACCGATCACCTCAGCATTGTTAATGGCATTCATTGTGTTAAGTGCAACCTGTCTGCCCGCAGCCGAGCCACAGCCGGATCAGAAACAGATTCATTTTTTCGAATCGAAAATTCGGCCGCTATTTATCAAGCACTGTTACGACTGTCATGGTCCGGATGAGCAGGAGTCCGGACTGCGGATAGATACATTCAAAGGTATCGTGAAGGGAGGCAAAGCGGGTTCGCTGGTTGTTCCCGGCAAGCCGGAACAGAGTCTGCTGGTCACTGCGGTGAAATACCAGACTCCCGATCTGCAGATGCCGCCGGATGAAAAACTGAGCAAGCAGGAAATTGAAGATCTGACCAACTGGGTCAAAATGGGGGCACCTTATCCCAATGCCGACCTGAGTCTTCTCAGAGCGGCGAATGAAAAAGGAAAAATCGATCTCGAGAAAGAGCGGGAATTCTGGTCATTTCAACCGGTGAAAAAACCGGCCTTACCTGAAGTCAAACAGTCAGAGTGGGTGAAGAATCCGATCGACCAGTTGATTTTATACAAACTGGAACAGGCCGGCTTAACGCCTGCCAAACCGGCTGACAAACGCACGCTCATTCGTCGCACGACCTTTGACTTAACCGGGCTGCCTCCGACGCCTCAGGAAATTGACGACTTTTTGAACGACAGCTCGCCGCAGGCATTTGAAAAAGTCGTCGACCGTCTGTTGGCATCACCCCATTACGGCGAACACTGGGCGCGCCACTGGCTGGATGTCGCCCGTTATGCCGACTCGAACGGTTTGGACGAAAATGTCGCCTTGGGCAACGCGTGGAAATATCGCGATTATGTCGTCAATGCGTTGAACAAAGACAAACCCTATGATCTGTTTCTCAAAGAGCAGCTGGCAGGCGATCTACTCGAACCGGCCAAAGATGTTGCCGAGCGCAATGAGCGTTTGATCGCCACCGGTTTCCTGTTATTAGGACCGAAAGTTCTGGCCGAAGTCGATAAAACCAAAATGGAAATGGATATCATCGATGAGCAGATCAATACCATCGGCGTTTCACTGATGGGGCTGACGCTGGGATGTGCCCGCTGCCATGATCACAAATTCGATCCGATTTCAGCGAACGATTATTACGGTCTGGCGGGGATCTTGAAAAGCACCAAAATCATGGAGAGCTACAAGACCATTGGCCGCTGGAACGAAAACTCACTCGCCACGGAAGCAGACCTGAAAGTTCAGGCGGAATGGGATCAGAAGATCAAAGTGGAAGAAGATCAAATTGCCGCGCTGGTCAAATCAGAAAATGAACGGCTGCAGACAGAGGGAGGCAAAGAATTTAAACTGCCCGCGAAACCGGAACCCTCTTATTCCAAAGAGGCCCAGGCACAATTGAAAACTCTGCGCGATCAGGTTGCATCACTGAAAAAAGAACGGCCTGAAGTTCCCACAGCAATGGGAGCAGCCGAACGGGAAATCATCGATGTACCCATTCACATTCGAGGCAGTCATCTGACTTTGGGAGAAACGGTTCCGCGGCATGTTCCCGTGGTGCTGAGTCAACAGCCACAAAAGCCGTTTTCGAGTGAACAGAGTGGCCGATTGAAACTCGCCGAATGGCTCGTGAATCCCGATCATCCTCTGACTTCCCGTGTGATTGCGAATCGAATCTGGCGCTGGCACTTTGGTAAGGGGATCGTCTCCACACCCGATAACTTCGGAAAACTGGGCGCGAAGCCGTCGAACCAGCCTTTACTGGACTGGATGGCTGCCAGCCTGATGGAGCAGGGGTGGTCACTCAAACAATTACATCGCACGATTCTGCTTTCCAACACTTGGCAGATGAGCAGTGAATGGAATGAAAAAGCCGCCGCCGTTGATCCCGATAACCGTCTGATGTGGCGCGCGGACGTGCGTCGTCTGGATGCAGAATCGATTCGCGATTCGATCCTGGCAGTCAGTGAAGGACTGGACATGCAACTGGGTGGCTCATTACT
>NZ_CALFPF010000188.1 GCF_937919775.1 uncultured Gimesia sp. | reverse complement strand
TGACCCAGGTCGGTTTTAACCGCGGCTAACACCGTGCGGCTGATCTTGTTTTCAGGTACGTTGACAACCGGAATGACTTATTAGCCGCAGGGCGTTAGCCCCGGTTGATCCACATTTATCAGAACAAGTCGAATTAAGAAACACTACCTGGCCGCCGTTTGGTATCAAGCGCAGAATCACAACAGGCCAGACAAAACAAAGTCCGCCCGAAAAAGATTCTACCCGATAGAAACCAACCCACCGCAGATGAAGATCCGACAGCAGTACTAAGAGCAGTGAACCACCAGAAGTGGGAAGCGTCCCCATGTGTCCCCCCGCGCAAATATTCCCAGAGGAAGCCCCTTTTCATTTCAGCCAGAGCAAACAAAAATGAGGCGTGCATTATTAGCCGCAGGGCGTTAGCCCCGGTTCCTCCCCGGTCTATTTTTGATTGCACATCTCGATGGTTTTAAAAAGACGAATTCAAATTCAGAAACACCACCTGGCCGCCGTTAGTTCCATAAGTCAGGAACAAGCACCGATACAAGCCAGCTTTGGCGAACACGAAACGCTCACAACCAGCAAAATGAATTTCGTGCTTTTTCGTGTCTTTCGTGGTAGCAAAACCGAAAAAGAACCAATCCTCAATGCCGAGTAGATGATTCTGAAAATACACACAGGTGCATTCCGAGCCTGACTCCTGATCCTGTTAAAGAACAATGCCCGGATAATATGCGTTTCCCGGGCATTTTTTTTGCGCCATGTAGCTGGTTTTCGCTTCTGGCCAGGTAATGCGATGAGATCCCTGCTGACTGTCTGTTTCAGATCGGAACGTTATTTCTAATCATCCAGCTTAGAACCCGTTTAAGGCATCACATGTGGAATATTTCCGAAAAATAGTAATGCGGCAAAATAATGTGATCCGGCGGTGAAGTAAATGCGTTAAGTGGAATATGTCCAAGCGAAAACAAGTTCGATAGAGGAAATGAGCATGTATCAATTAATCGCCACAAATCTGATCGTCATCCTTGCTGCGATCGACGTCGCATCGGCAGACGAATTGCTGACAGTTCGCACAAACCCTTACCACGTGAATGCCGGCACTGTCGCAAAAGTGAACCCCAACGGTACGGTGAATATCATCAGGTTGACTAACCCGCGAATTGATTGTAGAAACGATGGCATAGCCGACTCTGACATTACCGAAGGGCATTATTTAGCCTTCTTTGGCACTAATATTGATTTTGCTTTCGAAGCATTTCAATTGCCACCTAAAGGGACCTGGGTATCACGGATCGAAATCATCAGCGTTGACCACGAGAACGAGGCCACCGCAAGATTCCCCGCCGCAGCAATCAAGCGTTTAAAAGGCGGACAGAAAATCGCATTGTTCAGGCCACCGGGCACAACGACTGCTGTTCTCAAAACAATCCCCGTCGCCGATGTTGAAGAACCAACCGAACGAATTCAAGCGATATCAAAATTGCTCACGATCGGTAAAGCGCTGCAGTACTGGCGAGAGACTTTTGACGGATTTCCGCCTGTCGTTATACGTGGACCTGATGGGAAACCGTGGCATAGCTGGCGAGTCTTGATCTTACCTTACCTTGGCCATGTAGACTTGTTTAATCGATATCACTTCGACGAACCCTGGAATGGACCGAATAACAGCAAACTGCTGAAAGAAATTCCCGATGTCTATCGCTTTTCATCGGACAAACGTTTTTCCGCTACGGCAACGCACTTCCTCTCAATTGTCGGTGGAGAGACTGCATTCAATCCGCAAGGATTGACCAACCATGATCCTGAGCACTGGATGATTGGTGACTATAAAGCCGGCGTCCACGGAATGAAGGTCGACGACTTTGCTGATGGTACACACAACACACTGCTCATCGGCACGGCTTCTCCCCACAAATCTGTGGATTGGCTCAAGCCTGTCGACGTCGCATTCACCCCACAACTAAAGGGCCCCGGAGACACTCAGAGTTTCGGTTCATCGATCACATTCAAACAAGAACAACAAGGCGCCTTCCTTTGGGCAGACGGAACTGTGAGCACCATCTCTACTTCCATACTACCCAAATTGTTCAGGTCACTTTTCACAGTTAATGGAAACGAGGAACCAATCGATCGAGATGCTCGTCCAGACACCATTTCAGAGCCGATGGGCTCAATCGGAATTGATTATTCTTCCACGATCGAATTCGTCCGTCATAAAGAAACTTACATGGCTCGCATTGCATTCCGGCACTAAAACTATCGAACAAAATACTCAATCGCAGACTTTAAAGGGGTCTGGTTTGCAATGAGGATGGTAAAGGGGGCTGATTCGGAGTCGATCTAAAGGGGCGGATGATCATCAGCATCTAAGGCATCAGTCTCGATTCCGTTCTCCACCATGAAGGCCCGCAGTGAATCACGATATATAAATCGAAACCTATTATTTTTAACTCGAATTCCGTTCAATTGCCCGCTGTCGTAGCATCGTATGATTGTTTGCAGACTTACCTTGCAAATCCTGGCAGCTTCATGTGTTGAAAAAACGGTTTTCATGTGACAAGTTCCGTTAATGTATCCTTGCTGGATGCCTTGATAATATTGTGCCAGGTACAAAAAATCATATCAAACGGAAACAGCCTGTCCACAGGGAGCTTTTTACCATCCGATTTCTGCCGAAATTTGTGTCCGGGTAATCGCCGTTTCCCGGTCATTTGGAAAGTAACCGTGTAACATACGTTGTTACATCAGACGTATTCAAACTGGACCGTCTCCACTCGATTTGTTAAAGAGTGTTTAGATTGTTGTCCGGGTAATTGCTATTACCCCGAAAATATTTGATGAATTCTAACTGCACATAGATATAATTTATCTATCGAAAGTCAGAAGCATGCTTAAAAAAAGATCGCTTGCAAAGTTAATTAAGAAAAGCATTCCAACTGTGCTGATAGTATTGCTAGCGATATACATCATGAGTGTTGGCCCAGTTATTGCATTTTTTGAAACTCCAGCAGGAGTGCCTCCGAAATATCGTGCCCCCTTAGAGAACTTCTATGCACCTTTGGTTTGGACGGGTGAGAAAAGTGATATTCTTAAAGAGCTTTTCAAAAAATACATAAAAATGTGCAGCCGATATAACAAAGAGTCTGGGTAATTAGCGTTACCCGGACAATAACAGAATCGAGACCGCGCATTAAAAATGACCGGGTAACTCTCGTTTCCCCGGTCATTAGACTTGCTTCACAGTTTAGAATTGGCAACGGGGCTGCTCACCATTGCAGGGTGAGTGAGAGATAAAAGCCGTGTGCCGTGAAGTTACTCGTTTTGTGTCTCATACTGGCGGTCGAAAGGGAACCGATCTGCAGGGGCAGCACGTTGTGGTTTGTCTCGTAACCAGAAAACGGATCGACATAAACGGTGGCCTGATAACCGGCGTCCAGCGAAAAAGAATTGCCGCCGGAAAACACATGGGTAAAGCCGATTCCCAGTCTGGCATTGGTGGAATAAACGACTTGCGTAAAACCTGTGCTGCTCACCTGCTCCTGATTGTTCGAAATCCCGACCAGAGCCAATTCAGGAGAAGTGGCCGCAAATAAATATTGAGACGGCTGCGTCCGGCCGACCAGCAACGCTGCGCCCAACTGCCCCGTCAGACGGAGACCGCCTGACGTCGTATAGAGGGTATCGAAACCAAAACGCGGGCCGACGCCGGTGAAAGTGGATGTATTATTCAGCGAGATCAGCAGCGGCACAGATGCGGGAAACATCGCACCCGGATCAGGCGGCGCTCCATAAAAAGACGATTCAATTTTTTCCTGCAGCCGGGCAAAACTTAAGCCGGCGAACAGACGCAGATCCAGCGCCGAACCAACATTCACATGTTGTCCAAAATCGAAGTTTGCTGCGTCATAAGCGTACTTCACGCTCCCTGTTGCGGACCTCAGTAAATTGACCCCCTGATTATCACTCAAGTCATCGTACGATTCTGCTGAGGAGGGCCCGGTTTGCGAGAAGGGTGAAACCCACTGCAAACCATCGATCGCCGAGACCGCACTGGAATTCGAAGTCCTTAAACGCTGCCAGTCGGCTTGAAAATCTTTTCCGGAGTCGGGAAACGTATAGGTGGTTCCCACCTCGAACCCCGGTTGATAACTCGTCTCCAGGGTCTGAATCTCCCAAAAGGGTGAGGCGACCGGAACAGGCGAAGCCGGATTTTTCACATTCGTGAGGACGGCGTAACCCAGGTTATCGCTGCTCGGTTGCAGTAACAGGAGTCCCGCATGAAATTGAAAACCGGGCCTGAGATCGGGAACGCCGATCTTCAACGTCAGCTCTGTTCCCGAATCGTAGGGAATCCCTTCATTGCTGACGGTCTTCTCCTCGACGCTGACAGCCTCCTTGACGGGAACTTCTTCCAGAGCGGCAGGCGCGGGATGGGGAACACTCGGAGTAGGATCCGCAGTCTCTCCGATATTCGCCTTCGCTACTAAAACCAGCGCGACCATGGCTACAATATACCAGCGTTTCAGAAACATTTGGCCCTATTCCCTTCATCCACCTTGTTCCACCAAAATTGGCTTCCACGTAAGGCGGCCTGCGTGGCGTCTCTCATCCAAGATCGGCATTTGCAGTCAGGAATAATCAGTACAATCAGTAAACCCAACGAAATCCATACAGGTTATAAAATTTACCCAGTCGAACATCTGGCATTGCCAACACAGCCAGATTCCCCCTCATTGGTGATACTGCCAGAAATGTGAACATTGTCCAGTACCCACCGTAAGACGCAGACGGTAACGACTTGTATAACAGGGATAAATGCCTTCTCATTTTTGAAATCCGCGCAAATAATTTTCCCAAAAATAGAATTTTTGGTCACAACCGACCGATATTATGGACATCAGGATCCAATTGTTTTATAATAAAAAATGAAGAGACTTAAAGCGTTTGAAACTTCAGGTCTTTTTAAGAATGAGATAAGAGTGTCTGCCCGAATTTGACCGTATTAATCCTGCGGCACTATTTGAGTCAGCCATTCAAGAGTCCCTCCTTATTAG
>NZ_CALFPF010000187.1 GCF_937919775.1 uncultured Gimesia sp. | reverse complement strand
ACATCAGCGTCAAAAAGACATCGGTATTTTTTTCAGGCCCTGATGAAAGAGTCTGGGCTGTAACAGTACCGGTTGGTTCGGGACGACCATAGTAATGAGGATGAGTCAACGCTTCCCCGGTTGCAAAGAACCAGTCTTCAGCAAAAACCTGCTGTAGCTGTAGCGTCTCGGGGCCTTCAATTTTTAAGTGGGTATCTCGCCAGAAACCAAGTCCCATGTCCTGTCCCAGATATTCGTCGCCGATATTCATGCCGCCGGTGAAGGCGATCTTCCCGTCAACGATGACAATTTTACGGTGATTTCGTAAATTAATAGACCACCTTTCTCGAATGGATGCACCGGGAAGAAATGGGGCCACCTGAATTCCTGCTTCCAGCATCGGTTTGAAAAAGCGATTTCTTAAATTCAACGACCCCAGACCGTCATACAGAAAACGCACTTCGACGCCTGCTTTGGCTTTCTCGATGAGTAAATCTCTCATCAATGTTCCGGAACGGTCCGGTTGCCAGATATAGTATTCGAGATGCAGAGAATGTTCGGCGTTCATGATGGCCTGTTTAATCAGTCCCAGCGTACGATTCGTGTCTGTCAGGAGTTCGATATGATTTCCAAACGTCGGCACGGTATGCGTGATGTTTTGGGCTAATCGCATCAGGTTCTGGTTGAGCGGCAGGTAGTCTTCCCGGGAAAGCAATTGATTTTGCACCACTTGCGGCAGCTTGGGGGCGAGAGACTTGTTGGCTCTTTCTTTGGAAAGCGAACGTCTTTGTACACGGTTAATACCGAAGAACAGATAGATAATTCCCCCCAGACCGGGTAACAGGAGGATGGTTAAAATCCAGGAAACCGTTGAAACCGGATGCCGTTTCTTTTGTAAAAGGATATTGGGGATTAAAGCCAGGGTGATCAGGTAACCACAGAGCGTTAAAGCTGCTGTCAGCCAATCCATAAATGTGTCTCTTCGAATATCTGGGGGGAGATTGAATTTTTGTGAGTTGTTTAAGAATTGAAATTATGCAGGAATCTGCGGATTTCTCCTACCTCGATCTGGGGAGATCGTGAAAAATCCGGGAATTCCGGGAACAGAACTCAAATTCGATTCGTCAAACAGGCGTAAATCAGTATGATTCCCGTCTGATACTCTAAACGCTGGTCCCTTCTTTTTTCATACAGGTTCTATGATGTTGCAATTCAGAATGAAGAAAAGTGCTCAATGGTCGTTGATTCTGGTTTTCTTCACTTTTTTGGGCCTGTATCTCTCTGCTGAGGAAAAAAGCGTCTCTGATGAACGCACGCTGGCACAAAAGTATCAGAAAGAGGGCAATTATCGTGATGCCTGGCAACTTTATCAGAAGCTGGCGAATCAGCAAAACAATTCTGATCAGGGAGTGGTGCATGACCTGCGCGAGGGGATTCAGTGCCTGCAGCAATTGAATCGGGTCACGGAGATCGATGAGTTTCGCGAATCCGTTTTGAAGAATCATGCCGCAAAACCACGCGTCTTATGGAAGGCTGCGGAGACTTTGATTCAGGGGCCACACTATGGTTATGTGATTGATGAAAAGTTCTATCGGGGACATCACAGAGGAGTGGGCCGCTATGTCAATACTCAGGAACTGGATCGTCTGAGTGCACTGCGGCTGATGAGTCAGGCAGTCGGATTGGTTATGTTAAAAAGCGATGATAACTCCGATCTGGCTTCCGACATAAATTACGATTTCGCAGCGTATTTCATGTATGGCCGCGAAGGCGGAAACGCCTGGAAACTACAGGTATTGACCGATTTGCAGGAGGTGCCCGATTATGGAAGTCTCAGCGGAGAGTCAGGTGGCGGATTCGGCGGCGGATTTAGTAGAAGGAATTATGGAGCGAGCGTTGCTGGTCCTGAAGGGGCGCCCGTTGATGCAGCGGGAGTCCCCATTTATTACCGTGTTCCGCAATCTTATGAAACCGCCGTCAATGATGGCGAGCGCTGGCGGTGGCTGCTGGATCAGGCTGTGAAACAAAAGCCGGACCGTCAACAGGCAGTGCTGCTTCAGATTGCCGACTTTAACCGAAGTCAATTCGGCGTACAGACGCTGCGGAATTATATGCCATTTTTTTCAAGTCGGAGAGTAGTTCAAGGGGATCAGGAAGAGGAGCAGGTCAATCCGTATTCGCTGGAAAGTCTCAAAGAAACAGAGACACTGGCCCGTCTGGCGACCGGTATTCAACGGTTCAATCTGCCGGACGATGTGAATTATATTCGTCTCTATCAGAAGATTGTCGCGCTGGAAAAGAGTTCTACCGCAGAAAACGCATTGGCGCAACTCACCAGTGTGTTTGAGAATCGACGACAGTATCCAGAAGCCGCGAAGTATTTACAGCAGAGCATTCAAGTATATGGTGACCCGCATCAACACAAAAAACAGCAGTTGGATCAGATTATAGGGAACTGGGGGGAGTTTGAGCCCAATCATACTCAGGTCGCCGGTCAGGGTGCGAAAGTGGATTATCGCTTTCGAAACGGCAAACAGGTTGAGTTCGAAGCATACGAAGTCCATGCAGAAAAACTTCTGGATGATGTCAAAACCTATTTAAAATCACATCCTGAGAAAAATATTTGCATATATGGTTTATTTGAGAATT
>NZ_CALFPF010000186.1 GCF_937919775.1 uncultured Gimesia sp. | reverse complement strand
GTTCGACCGGATGGATACGATCGGCAAAAGTATTCTGGGACTCACACTGCAGTGCGGCCAATGTCATACTCACAAATATGATCCCCTGACGCAGGAAAACTACTATCAGATTTTTGCCTGCATCAACAACTCATATGAAGCCAGCATTCGCGGTTACACCGATGAAGAGCAGCAGCAACGCCAGAAACTCCTGCAGAAAATCCAAGCCATCGAACAGACGCTCAAAACGCGCCTGCCGGACTGGTCTGCTCAAATGGCTGCCTGGGAACAGACGGTGCAACAGAACCAGCCTGAGTGGACCGTCATGAAGCTCATCAATACCGACAGTAACTCACAGCGGTATTTCGAACAGCCCGATCATTCGCAGCTGGCACAAGGTTACGCCCCTTCCAAATTCACTTCCAATTTCGAAGCCAAAGTGGACGCTGCCGAGATCAAAGCCATCAGAGTGGAACTGTTGAATCATCCCAACCTGCCCGCAGGCGGCCCCGGAAGATCAGTCGAAGGCTTGTGCGCGTTGACGGACATCAAACTCACGGCGGAGAGTGTGAAAGACCCCAAACAGACCACCAGTGTGAAATTTTCCGAAGCGACCGCCGACTTCAGCAATGAACGGCAGGAACTCCCCCCGAAGTATGGAGACCAGAAAGGGGTGCGTGGTTTTATCGGACCGGTCGCGTATGCGATTGACGGCGATAACACAACAGCCTGGGGCATCGATGCCGGACCGGGGCGATTCAATCAACCACGCGAAGCCGTCTTTCGTGCGGAAAAACCGTTTGGTTATCCTGAAGGCACGAAATTGAAAATCAGTCTCGTGCAGATGCATGGCGGCTGGAACAGCGATGACAACCAGACGATGAATCTGGGACGCTTCCGTATCTCCTGCAGCACTTCCGAAAATGCGAAAGCCGATCCGGTTCCCGACGCTGTCAGACACATTCTGCAAATACCTGCGTCACAGAGAACAGCAAAACAGCAGGAGCAGGTTTTCAGTTTCTGGCGCACCACGGTTCCCGAATGGAAAGCGGAAAATGCAGAGATCGAAACACTCTGGCAGCAGCATCCTCAGGGAGCCACGCAACTGGTTTATCAGGAACGGCCTGCGCCCCGTGAAACGCACCTGCTGGATCGAGGCGACTTCCTCAAGCAGAAACAGGTCGTCCAGCCGGGAGTCCCCGACTTTCTGAATTCGCTGCCTCAGGAGACTGCCGTCAACCGCCTGACCTTTGCCCGCTGGCTCGTCGATCGAAAATCGCCCACGACGGCCCGTGCCATCGTGAACCGGGTCTGGCAGGCCTATTTCGGCAAAGGCATTGTCAGCACCAGCGAAGACCTGGGCTCGCAAGGCGAAGCCCCCTCGCATCGTAAACTGCTGGACTGGATGTCGGTCTGGTTTATGGATCAGGGCTGGGATCTGAAAAAACTGCACACGCTGATCGTCTCTTCGCGAACTTATCAGCAGTCCTCACGCGTCAGCCCGGAACTCTATGCGTTAGATCCTTACAACCGTTTATTCGCCCGTGGCCCCCGTTATCGCGTGGATGCGGAGCTTGTCAGGGACATCGCGTTACAAGCCAGCGGCCTGCTCAATCCGGAAGTGGGCGGGCCTTCTGTTTATCCGCCAGCCCCCGCATTTCTGTTTGAGAAACCGGCAAGTTACGGACCGAAAACCTGGAAAATCGCCCATGATAACGAACGCTTCCGCCGTGCGATTTACACGTTCCGCTTCCGCTCGGTTCCCTATCCTGTGCTGCAGGCCTTCGATGCCCCCAACGGCGATATTTCGACGGTCAAACGGACCCGCTCCAATACGCCTTTGCAGGCACTAGCCACTCTCAACGAAACGCTGTTCATGGAATGTGCCCACAGCCTCGCGGAAACAACACTGGCTGAAAAAGAACTCACCGACGAGCAACGCACCGTGACCGCGTTTCGCCGCTGTGTTTCACGCCCGCCTTCCGCAGCCGAGAAACAGGTGCTGACACAATTCCTGACAAAACAACGCGGCTACTTTGCCGATCACCCGGAAGAAGCCAAACAGATTTCCGCTACGAAAAAAACGACCGATACAAGTACCGCCGATTTCGCAGCCTGGGTCGCGCTGTCGCGCGTGCTGTTGAATATGGATGAAACGATTACGAAAGAATAACCCGGCGACAGGAAGACTCTATTCTGGTCTGTCCTGCAAAATATTAAATTGACGAACATCATCCTCTTTTCGATTTCAGAATCAAAACAGGTAAAACATCATGAACCAGTTCAACCACCCGGCACATCCTATCGCGCGTCGCTGGTTTCTGCAGCAATGCGGTCTCGGCGTGGGGGCCATCGCGCTCCAGCAGATGTTACAGGAATCCGGTCATGCCGCCCCCGCGGAAACGGCAGCACTGCAGGACCCGTTGGCCCCCCGACAGCCACATCATGCCCCCAAGGCGAAAAATATTATCTTCCTGTTTATGGGGGGCGGACCGAGCCACCTGGAACTCTTCGATAATAAACCGGTATTAGGCAAATTCGACGGTAAACTGCCTCCCGAAGAACTTTTGAAAGGGTATCGGGCTGCCTTTATCGATCCGAATTCCAAATTTCTGGGACCCAAATTCAAATTTTCAAAACACGGCGAATGTGGTGCGGAACTCTCGGAACTCCTGCCACATCTGGCGGAAGTCGTGGATGACATCGCCATTATCAAGAGCATGAAAACCGACGCCTTCAATCATGCGCCCGCGCAGATTCAGGCGTTGACCGGCTCGCAGCTCTTCGGCAAACCGAGCCTGGGAGCGTGGACCATTTACGGTTTAGGCAGTGAATCAAAAAATCTGCCGGGTTTTGTCGTTTTCAGTTCCGGTAATAAAGGTCCGAGCGGCGGAAGTTCCTGCTGGGGTAGCGGTTTTCTGCCTACCGTGCATCAGGGCGTCATGTTCCGCGGCGGTCAGGAACCCGTGCTCTATCTGCAAAATCCACCCGGAGTTTCCGGGCAATTGCAGCGCGATTCGCTTGATGCGTTAAAAGCCTTGAATCAGAATCATCTGAATCAGGTGGGCGATCCCGAAATTGCCACGCGGATCAATTCGTTCGAGATGGCGTATCGTATGCAGGCCAGTGCGCCGGATGTAATGGACATTACACGAGAAACAAAACAGACGCTGGAACTCTACGGAGCCGAACCGGGCAAGACTTCGTTTGCCAATAACTGCCTGCTTGCCCGCCGACTTGTCGAACGAGGCGTACGCTGCATCCAGTTATTCCATGAATCGTGGGATCAGCACGGCGGTCTTGTCGGCGGTTTGAAGAGTAACTGCCAGGCCACCGATCAGGCGTCGGCGGCGCTGCTCAAAGACCTCAAACAGCGCGGCCTGCTGAAAGATACGCTGGTGGTCTGGGGGGGGGAATTCGGACGTACGCCGATGGTGCAGGGGGGGAACGACGGACGCGACCATCACCCGAATGCATTTACGATGTGGCTGGCCGGCGGAGGCATCAAAGGGGGCACCACGATCGGACGTTCCGATGATTTTGGCTTCAATGTGATCGAAGATGAAGTCCCCGTTTATGATTTGCATGCGACCATATTACATCTGCTGGGCCTGAATCCCGAACGCCTCTCATTCCGTTTCCAGGGACTGGATCAGCGACTGATCGGTGTGAATCATGCCAAGGTGGTTGAAAAAATTCTGGCTTGAAAATTCTCTGAACGGAAAAAAACAAAACCCCTTGTGCCATCACACAAGGGGTTTTCATTGTTTCAGTTCGTTGTCTGATTAAAAATCAAGCAGCGATTTCCTGCTCGTACTGTCTGGCATGTTCATTATTCAAACGGTTCAGAAAACCATTTTGCTGCTGATCGAACAGTCTTTGCAGACCATCATCGAGCATCGGCATGGAAATACTCAAGGCACGTCGGATTTTACGTGTGTGCAATGACGTTTCACCATTGGCAAAACCGGTTGAGCATTCATTCAACACCGTTGCGCGAGGTAATGCGGGTACGGTCAGTCCGAATGTTTTTGCCAGACGCTGCACGAATTCCAGCGGGCTGATGCGTTCGCCACCTGCCACATGAAACGTTCCTGTCAGGCGTTCCTGATAGGCATGTTCGATAATTGCAGCCAGATCTGTCGCTAACAGCGGAGTCGCATGTCGATAGCAGTCGAGGCTGTTAAACGAACCCGATGACAGCGCGTGTACCAATTCTTCAACGTCGCCTTGTCCGTAAGCCGACGGTGTCCAGCCAAATACATTGGTTCTGATAATCAATGTATTATCGCAGAGACTGACTTCACGTTCGATGGCACGAATCAGAGTCGCCTGTTGACTTTCGCAAAAGCCCTGACAGTCTTCTTCATGAAACATCCAGGGGCCGGTAAAAACGGCATCGGATGAGATGTGTGTAAAGCGGGCCGAATGCAGCTCAGCAGCATTTACCCAGTTGCGGACCGCTACTACGGGGTCCTTTATAGAAAATTTTGCCGGATCGACAGACCAGGCAGAGTTAGCAGCAACGCCACAATACACGACCCACTGCGGACGAACCAGGGACAGCCAATGTTCGGCTGTCTCGACATCATCCTCCAGATAAGTATGAGTTTCACATCCCTGGATGGAAACTGGTGTCGCTGAAGTTAATCCG
>NZ_CALFPF010000185.1 GCF_937919775.1 uncultured Gimesia sp. | reverse complement strand
TCCATTCTGGTACATGAACTGGGACATGCTGTGATGGCAAAACACTTTGGCTGGCCTCCGGAAATTGTTTTGTATCACTTCGGTGGACTGGCTATGTTTCAGCCTTATTCGGGAATGACAACACAGCGGTCAATCATCGTCTCTGCAGCCGGTCCTCTGGCCGGTTTTGGCCTGTATGGAGGGGTGTTTTTCTTCAAGTATCTTTCAGTCCGGTATGGTCTGTGGGATAACCTGAGCCATCAGGCACTGACCTATGTCAGCCTGGCCTTTCATGACTTGCTGTATATCAACTGGTTCTGGGGGCTGATCAATCTCGCGCCGGTCCTGCCACTGGATGGCGGGCACATCTGCGAGGATATCTGTAAGGCAGTTAAACGTTATCGCGGTGATATTCTGGCAATGCAGATTTCAATGGTAGTCGCCGGCGGCCTGGCGCTGTATTTCTTCCAGCAGCAGATGCGGTTTGCAGGGATCATGTTCGCCTTGTTTGCCTTCTCCAATTTTCAGTCTTACCAGCAACGCAATAACATCTGGTAGCAGGCAGCGACCACGTAAAAAAACGGGCATGCACTTTCACTTTATCAGTGATAAGAACAATACCCGGTGATTCTGTCATCTGTGCGCGACGCGAGCAGATAGATTCATTTTGGGAACGGGAAACCGCTTTCAGAATCCTAAACCGTCCCCGTTGAGTTCGGCTGTTTTGACGGTTCCGTCGGTAATCTTGAACATGCCGGGATATGAGCGTGTCCATTTTTTATTCGGTCCGGGGCAATACTGACGGCCGTTGCCTTCAATCGCAGCGATGGTCGGGATACGTGCCGCCAGACTGGCTGAATGCAGGAACGAATAACCGCAGCAGGTTAAATCCTGCACGCAGAGAAACATGTCGAACTTCTGGGCAGCAGCCCCCAGGAACAACGATTCGGTTTGCCCTTTGCAGGCTTTCAGAGCTACGCCCGAGTAACCAAGTTCGCGACTGAGCAGCAGCGATTCATAATCGACCAGCGATTCATCGATCACGACCGGTTTGATCTTAGCCGCTGCGTGCATTCTGTTTTCAGGGTTGGCTTTGAGATCGCGGTTTGTAGGCTGTTCGATGTACTGCACCCGGTCGAAGGCTGCCGGTGTCTGCTCGCGAATTTTGTTGAGGAAATCGAGTACGTAATCGACGTTTTCACACTTTTCGTTGAAGTCCAGCGAATAACACCAGGTATCGTTTCCACGTTCTGCCTGGGCTTTGGCTGCTTCGTTTTCGACAGCGATCACACGGCTGATATCCCAATCCAGATTCTCGCCGGAGAGTTTGATTTTCAGATGAGTCAGCCCGTCGGCTTTGATCCACTCACCCAGTGTTTCCGGCAGTCCGTCATTAATGCGTTCGTTGATGTCGGCTTCCGTGATCGGATCGAGCGCTCCCACAAGATGGTAGAGAGGCAGTTTCGGTTTTGGATCGCGGAGCGTGTATTGATCCAGGTATTCTCCCTTGAATTGATCATCCAGGTATTCGGACAGATCGTGGATCATAAATTCCGAGGAGAGACCGTTGTAGCTGTTGATATGATTGGCACGCCCGAAGCCATCGTGAATCGCGGCATCGAGAGGGCTGGAAGCAACCAGTTGCGCCAAAGTGGGAATTTCTTCCTTCAGTCCTAACCGCTTCGAAAGTTTTTTCGCCATGAAATGGTATTCAGCCGAAATATGATACATCAAGTCAATCGGATGCGCAATTTCCGGACAGATGTTGGCAATTTCAACCGCTTCATCCAGAAATTCGATCATCGCTTTCAGAGCTTCTTCCGGACTGACGACCGTGGATGGCCACGCCCAGATATTACCGGCGGGCATACTGCCGATTCCGATACCCTGTTTACCGTTGCGTGTCTCAACGATAACTTCCACATTTAACAGAACACTACTATCCATCACCCGGCCGCCAAACTTGAGCGGGGTCCGAAAAGGTACTTCTTCTGTTGAAAATTTTGCCTCAACGATTTTGATATCTGTTGACTTGGGCATCGGTCTTTAATTATTCCTTCTTGTTACGTGATAAACCGGAAACTCAGTTCACCTTTGATTTATTGTCGTCTTACAGAACTCCAGTTCTAAACTGGATTTTATAACCATTGGGTTCAATCTTCAAGAAACGAATGCGATTCATTCCGGCTTCAGAAAAAACCCGGAAATACCAGATTTTCTGTTTTCTTTAAAGGCCAGAGCATGCTAAACACGTCGGAGGCGGGTTGAGGCTTGCAGGTGACCGGCTCAAAAAACTGCTGATATCTGATCACTGTGCCGGCCAGTGACTGCAGGCAGGATTCCTGATTCTCCCCTCTGCCGTAAACTGTACAGAGAGGGGTACCGGCAGTAATGGCAGTTCCCGGGCAGGGGATATCGGCACTTTCAGGGACGTGATAAAGACCTTCCGAGAAAGGGTTCTTCCAGTCGATTTCAGGGCACATCAGATCCTCAGCGGCATAGAGAATGCCCTTGGAAATCTGGTTAAATGGCTGTTTTTCAGCCTGAATAAGCTGTTTTTGCAATTGTTCCGGTGATGTGGTGTCAGGCTGATCTCGCTCAAAGGACAGGCAGGCGGCGCTGTGCCAGGAGAGAAGCGGGAGACGGTATTGCAGCTCAAACAGTTCCGTGAGAGCCGTATAGCGGGGGTTGACTTCAGTCAGCCAGAGCGTATGGGGTGGCTCCGGATTCAGCAGAAGATCACAGCCAAAAAGGCCCTGGATCTCACATTGTCCGGCAATCGTCTGCCCCAGTTCTTCAAGTGAATCTCTCAGCAAAGGAGCGACGGGAGAGAGGGTGACCCCGCCACAAAAATGAAATGCGGCGGCATTGAAGGCAGAATTTCCAATAAATTGTCTGGAAATTCCAACCAGAACAGTGACCTGACGGAACGAAATAAAGAGCGCAGACAGGGGAATCCCGGGCTGGTAACGTTGCAGATAACAGTCTTCGTTCATCAGAGAGCCGCATGTAGCCGCATCTGCGAACCGGATGCCGTGGCCTGCAGAGCCCTTGAGTGGTTTTAAGAGCCATTTTGCAGTTCCACTCGGGAATGAATGGGAGGGCAGGCAGGGGAGAGCCTGAATCATTGTCTGTGAAAGAATCTGCTCCAGAAAAAACGGATTCCGGGCACGTCGCAGAATTGCCGAACCGCAGCCCCGCAGGCGATGTTTCTGATTGATCTGTTCGATGAGTTCAGGCTGATTTTCCAGCGCCCCCGTATAAATCCAGTCCAGAGCCGGTCGTTGATTCAGCGCTTCCACCCAGTCTGAGCTGTGATCAGTTTTCGGAAGGACTTCCGCAATTTCAAGCAGGTCTTGATCTGCATATTGATCTATGCAGACAGGCTGGAAACCCGCACGCACAGCCGAAAACGCGGCAGCCCGTGTGCTGGCTCCCACAATCAGCAGTGGAGGTTTCCCGGAAAAAAACGTCTGGTTTTGCTTATTCATAAAATCGCGTTTTGGTTGAGTTTGAAGATAATTTTATGAGGATTTAGAGTGAATACCAGCGAATTACTGGCAATCCTGTTCTCAAATTGTTATTACTTGGTATAGGCTACGAATGATCCAAGGCGAACCTGACTGCTGTTTGTTTCGCCGTCCGTTCAGGACTGCGGTATTCGTGATCCGTTTTAGTTTATGCACTGCGCATAATTGTGAGAACCTAATATGAA
>NZ_CALFPF010000184.1 GCF_937919775.1 uncultured Gimesia sp. | reverse complement strand
CGCTGCCCGGATTGGTCAGGAATCAAACATCGGAAAAACTGTTCGAAAGCAAATGTCTTAACAGTCGCACTTTGCTCTGAATATTCCAGCAGGCTCTTCTCCGCGACCCCTGCCGCGCTGATGAAACGAACGCCCGGTGCACACCGTCGGCTCATCTGCTCTCGCATTCGGGATTCTGGGATTAACACCACGGAACGTGCCATCCCACTTGCTATTTCACTTTTGTAAACTTACATTAGAAATCGCAGCCGCGTTGATTCGCTTTGGCTGATTTCGTCGCACCATCCAGGGTCCCGTAAGTTTGAACCGCGTAGTCGTGGTCAGTTGAAAAGCCCTGTTCAATACAAAAGGAAAACAGCACCATGCAACGGGTCCCGAAACCGGAATTCTTCTGCAATCTCTCGCGGCAGTTTTTATTGCAAATCTGCCTGCTTGCCCTCTGTCTCTGCGGATTCTCCTCTGCGGAAGTTTGTGCCGCCGAAAACTGGAAAGCGGGCATCGCTAAAACGATAATCACTCCGGAAACAGAAGTCTGGCTTGCCGGTTACGGATCGAAACGGGCACCCGATGGGAAGCTGCACGACATCTGGATGAAAGCCCTGGCGCTGGAAGACAACAAAGGGCAGCGTGCCGTCCTGATCACCAGCGATTTTCAAGGCGTTCCCCAAAGTATGAGCGACCGCGTCTTCGAGCAGATCAAAAACAACTATGGACTCGAACGCAAACAGATCATGTTTACTTTCTCGCACAACCACTGCGGCCCGCGCCTGGGCGATGATCTGTACGATTATTATCCCACCACTCCCCAGCAGGACAAACTCGTCGAAGAATATACCGATCGCATGGTCGTCGAAACGGTTAAAATGATCGGACAGGCACTGGCAAACCTCTCCCCCGCCAGTCTGCATACGGGAACGGGACAAGCCACGTTCGCCGTCAATCGTCGCAACAATCGGGAAGCCGATATCCTCTCTCTCTTAAAATCTGGCAAAGCGCTGGTGGGTCCCGTCGATCACGCGGTCCCCGTGATGACGGTCACACGTCCTGACGGAAAACTCGACGCCGTCCTTTTTGGTTATGCCTGCCATCCCACGACGCTCAGCTTCACCAAAGTCTGTGGCGATTATCCCGGTTTCGCGCAACTCGAAATCGAAAAAAATCATCCGGGCGTCACGGCCATGTTTGTCAACACCTGCGGCGGCGATCAGAACCCGCTCCCCCGCAGAACCGTCGAACTCTGCGAAAAATACGGTCATCTCCTGGCAGTGGGCGTCGAAGAAGTTCTGCAGAAACCACTCAAACCGATTTCTCCCGGCTTGAAGACCGCATTTGAATATGTCGAACTCCCTTACCTCAAAGTCGTCACCCGCGCCGATCTGGAAGCGGACACCAAAAGCAGCAATGCCATTAAAAAACGCTGGGCCGAACGCCTGCTGAAAAAACTGGATCAAGGCGAAACGTTTCCGGCTTCCTATCCGTATCCGATTCATGCCTGGCGTCTGGGCACCGAAACACTGATGATCGGAATGGGCGCGGAAACCGTGGTCGATTACTCGCTCCGTTTCAAACAGGAATTCGGACCGGGCACCTGGGTCTGCGGTTATGCGGACGACATGATCTCCTACATCCCCTCCAAACGCGTCTGGCTTGAAGGAGGTTACGAAGGGGGTGCGAACCTTTACGAATACGGTCGCCCTGCTTACCGCTGGGGACCTGATACGGAAGACCTCATCTCCGCATCAGTTCACAAGCTGGTAAAGCTGGTTGATTCGAAAACAGACTGAAGCGGTCAACCGGCAGCAGACCTGCTCAGACTTCGACAGATGTCACAGATTTTCCGGCGAAAATTTTCTGAATGAGTGGAAATTCTAAAAGCTGCACACGCTCCTCAGCCGTTAAGGGACGAATCGGCCGGGGAGCAAAGTTGCCGGGAATGCCTCGCATGTTTAACAGCGCCGTCACAGACGCAAACAGCGGCGCGGAAAACGTGATCAGAATTCGCAGTAATTCAGACAGATCCTGCTGAACCAGCGCCAGTTCTTCCCAGTTCTCTGCTTCAGTGGCGGCGACCATGTTTTCAATCCACTCCGGCACCAGACCATAAATTCCGTCCAGATGCTCATACACTCCGGATCGTAACAGTACGTCCATTAAATTAGGCTGCGCCACAATCACTCGGAACTCATCACCAATCGCATCAATTACCGGGCGAATCGTCACAAAATGATCCGAACATTTAATCCCGTGAATGTTCGGGTGTTCGGCCAGTTTCAACACGGTTCCCACTTCGAGTTTTGTTCCCGTTGTCTGAGGCAGGTCGTACAGAAACAGCGGTTTGGAACTCAAGTCTGCCAGCGACAGGTAATAATCGATCAAATCTTCCTGACTGAATTTGATAAAATAAGGAGCCACCACAACAACACCATCAATATCATATTCCTCGACCATGCGGATGCGATCACGGGTCCGCACGAAACTGGTATCCCCCACTCCCACCAGCAACTCGGCTTTGCCTGCATTGAAGTGCACACTCTGCTCGACCAGCTGCAGATAGGTGGATTCCTTAAGTAACTGCATCAGCCCCATCGTTCCGGCGACTAAAAACCCGTTAATACCATGCGCCAGCTGATCCTGAATATGCGCTTCCAGCCCCGGCAGATGCAATTCTTCGTCTGCCGTCAGTGGAGTTCCCAGCGCGGTAATCATCTTGATTGGTTTGGCCATGTGTTATGACTTTCTTTGTTTGAATTGACGGGTGATTAAGATGTTTGATCAATAAACTCTGCTAAGGTAATTACCGGACAGGTACGGGAAGCCAGCATCCGGTCAATCGAGGGCTGATCTTTGAATCCCGTGCCTGTGATGAGACAGACCACTGTTTCCTCACGTTGAATTTTTCCCTCGTTTGTGGCCTGCAGAACTCCCGCCAGTGAAACCGCTGCGGCAGGTTCACAGAAAATTCCTTCCTGCCGCGCGAGCTGTGACTGCACTTCATAGACGGTTTCGTCTTCGACCAGGTAACCGGCACCTCCGGTCTTTCGGCAGGCGAAAATGACTTCGTCCCCATCGAGCACGCTGGCAACCTGCAGACCACCAATTTCAGTCGTGCTCTGACAGGACTGCGCGCGATCGGCGCCCGCTCTTAACGGCCCGGCAATTGTATTATTACCCGCCGGCTGCACACAGTGTATGGCCGGCAGGCGGGTGATTTTTTTCTGCTGCAAAGCCGTCTCAAGCCCCCGCACGACGGCCAGCAGCAACCCCCCGCCCCCCGCGCAACTGAAGACGTGATCAAGGGGACGCTGCAACAAAGCGGACTGATCCACAAGTTCCCGCCCAATCGCTTCCACCCCCTGCATACTGACAGGGTTAAATTGATAACTGCTGATCTGCAGCTGCGCACCAGACGCCGCTCCGATCTGTTTCAGATGTCTAAACGTGTCTCTGGTAATATCCGGGTCGGCTCCGAAATCACGAATCTTCCAGATTTCCGCACCGTAGGCCAGCATCTGTTTCAATTTGTTTTCCGGCGCGCCACTAAATACGACGACCTGACATGACATTCCCGCGGCGGCACTGTAGGCGGCAAGCGCGGAACCGGCATTTCCGCTCGAACAGGTCACAACACGGTTCTTGCCTTTCGCCAGCATATCCGTAATCGCGGCGGCAGCGAAACGATCTTTATAAGAGCCCGTCGGATTGACGGTTTCCAGTTTAAAATACAAATGGTCCAGCCCTGCGGCCGGACCAATGTGTCGGGACCGTAAGAGTGGCGTCTGCCCTTCACCTAAAGTGAATTTTTCTAAATCCATCTACCAGTCCCTGGTAAAAAATCATCAATTCATTGATGCCGACAACAAAATATTTAACCAAAACGATCGAGATCAGAGCCGCTTTCAAAACATCAG
>NZ_CALFPF010000183.1 GCF_937919775.1 uncultured Gimesia sp. | reverse complement strand
ATTATTTCAATTCATTTCTATGTTCGGGAGATTTTCATGTCACTGTCCCCTAAGAGAAAACGTGGTTTTACTCTGATCGAATTACTGGTAGTCATCGCGATTATCGCGATTCTGATTGCGCTTCTGCTACCTGCTGTACAACAGGCACGCGAAGCAGCCCGACGTTCTCAATGCAAAAACAATATGAAGCAACTCGGATTGGCCCTGCATAATTATCATGAGACGTTTAGCGTGATGCCTCCCGGCCATATTGGCCGCTGCACCACTCCCCGTCTGTCTGCCAGCGGCTTGACGATGTTACTCCCTTATATCGATCAGGCCCCTCTCTATAACCTGTATAACTCCAACGGTTGTGCGACTACCCACACATCCATTGGAACCGCCGGTCCCTTATCTGCCGGTGACGACCCCGTGACAAACGGCAATGCGGCTGTTGTAAAGAACCTGGTGACAGTCTTTATGTGTCCCTCGGATAGTGGAACAGAGAAGATTGCTGCCGCAACCAGCAGTTATGGAATTTCCGCGACAAACACGGGAACCGGCGGGGCAAAGACCAACTACGACTTTATTACCATCACTCCGTACAACTCTTGCGAAAACTGGGCTGGAACGGCACCAGCGAGCCGCTGCATGTTTGGAGATAACAGTAAATGTCGTCTGGACGATGTGAAGGATGGAACCAGCAACACCCTGATGATGGGCGAAACCACACGAGACGTTTACAACGGCGGAACAAACGCCTGGGGTTATCGCGGTCACGTGATGGTCGGCCTGAATCTGGTTTCCTACCCGATCAATCGATTCTGGTACAGCTCGGCTGTCCCTCAAAACCTGCCCCAAGGCAAACTGGGGAGCTGGGCGTACGCTGGCAGTCTCCACACGGGGGGAGCTCATTTTCTGCTGGGAGATGGATCGGTGCACTTTATCAGTGAGAACATCGATACCACGACCCGTCAGAATCTGGCAAAAATGGCTGACGGTAACGTGATCGGCGAAATATTCCAGTAATTAAAATTCTCTGGTCCCACTGAACTTTCTGTTCCAGCGACAATGTCCACCTTTTAATTATTAGGAAAATCTGAATCATGTTACAAAGCTATCGCTTTCATTTCGTTCTGTGCATTTTAATGCTTGGAATGACCGGATGCGGAGGAGCTGCTGCTACGGAAGATCTTCCGAAAACAGCGCCTGTCGCAGGAGTCGTTACCTTAGATGGAAAACCGCTTGTGTCCGCCACCGTGACCTTCGTGCCAAAGGGGGCGACCAAGGGGGTTGAGTGTGTCGGATTCACTGACGATTCGGGCAAGTATACGCTCTCGCAGATACGCGGTGCGGCTGGAGCGCCTCCGGGGGAATACCGGGTCGTCATTAATTACTACGTGAAAAGTGACGGGACACCCATCAAGATTGACGGATCAGAAGCGCCCGCAAACCTGGGCGCGGATGAAGCGTTACCTCCGATGTATAGCAGTTTCACCGATTCGATTTTGTCGGCTCAAGTCAGCGATGCAGGCGGGGAATTTCCGTTTGAATTAAAGAGCAAAGGTAAAAAGTAACGCCGGATGCAACGCATCAGTGATCAGGTTTCGTTTTGTCTGGTCGTGCTGCACTGATTGTTGATTGAGATCGTCTCAGGATTAAATCAGGCAGGCTCTACTGCCGGATCAATTCGACCTTCTCCCGCGATTCATGGGAGACAGGAAAAATGATGTGGCTGAGCCGAACTTTAACTTTGAAAGTCATGCATCCCTGTGTATAAGCTTCCCAATGTATAAATAGTTGGTTATATTAAAGATCGGACTGGATCAAAGTGTTCCTGCCTCAGACTCATTCTAGCAGGGTGTCCGGAAATGAAATCTAGCGGTATCGCCATTAAGCCCGGAAA
>NZ_CALFPF010000182.1 GCF_937919775.1 uncultured Gimesia sp. | reverse complement strand
AGGTAATTTTCCTGACAAGAAAGCTTTCTTAGCGCGAGCATATGCATGCTGTATTATTTCCGTAAAGGAAATGTCAGACACTACTCGTTTCCTGGTTAATGTTATTCAGACAACAAATATCACCGGATTGCCGCCAGCAACGTCGCGATCAACTCAAGAGGCCTGCTCCTATCCAGTTCGGCACGTGGCTTTGCTTGGTATGTTCATTTTCGGATATGCGATTGTAATTTTCAATGGTAGTGGCAGAGATGAAACGCGAGCCGTTGAAAACATCAAAGAGTCAGACCCCGAATGAATGTTATCAGGATCATCTGCTCGGCACTGAGAGCTGCTTCTCATTCTATTTTTCTACCACGAAAGGCACGAAAGAACACGAAATATTTTTGTTCGATAGTTTTTTAATTTCGTGTGGTTTCGTTTTTTTCGTGGTCGCTGAATCCTGATTGGATTTACGCTTGGTTAGTCAGATCAAACTAACCGCGACGGATGTTGCGCCGGATAATTTTTATTTTGCTCGGGCTGAAATAAAACTAGGTTTCCTCTGGAATGCTTCCGACGGGCGGATACGTGGGTTAGCGTCCTGCTGTTTGCTTCCCTGCTCTTGGAACACCTGCCGGATCTTCATCTGCGGTGTGTCGGGTTGCATCGGGTAGAATCTTTTCGGATGGGTTTTGTGTCGTCGGGGGTGTGGTAACTTTCTGCGTGTCATCCACCGGCGGCCATGTAGTGTTTCTTAATTCGAATTGTCCTTATAAATGTGAAGATAAATGTGAAGCAACCGGGGCTAACGCCCTTCGGCTAATAAGTCATTCCGGTTGTCAAAGGACCTAAAAAAAGATTAGCCGCATGGCGTTAGCCGCGGTTAAAACCGACCTGGGTTAGATTGCGGTCCTGGGAATCACATTCAAAATCAATAAATAAACACTACCTGGCGCCGTGCCGCTCATTTTTGCTGGCTTTGGTTCGGTTGCGGGATGGGGCGTTTGTATTCTTTGTTCGTCATGGAGGAGTATTCTGGCATGGGATGTCTGATTCCGGGGTTATTGAATTTGTTGTCCTGCACCTGGATTGTTGGTGGTTTCGTTGGGAACGATTTTCGTGAAGGGCGTGGGGGTGTCAACTCGGGTTTGTTACAGACGCGGCGCAGATGCGCGCCTGGGCGTGACCCCATGCGGTCGCCCCGTGACTTGTTGGCGGCAGTCGCGCGCCGAAGCGTGCCGAACTTGAGTGCTCATCGGGAACTACCTGAAAGGAAAGGGAATCAAATCAGTCTCAAACCAGCGGGTTTTATAGTGACCGTTTTCACAGGGGTGCCGACCTGCACCGCGGCAGCAGATTTCCTACGCGCGCGACACATAACACGCATATTGGCGAGGGACGCGTTACCGACAAGACCTGTTTTTTCAGTGGCAGACCGGGGACGGGAAACGACGGTCTTTTTTCAGACAAACTGGTTTTTCGTGCGAACAGCGAAAGTAGAGCAGCCGAGGGGGTCTGTAAATTTCCGGGGAATTCGTACACAGCGATGCGCAGAGTGGGGATGTTCAGCGACATCTGTTTGGTGTAGAATAACCCCAAGCGTTTCTTTTTGTGTTTTAACCCTGGTGACTGATTGTGCTGTTACGACTGTTTCTTTTATTCACGATCATTCCGTTAGCAGAGCTGTGGCTGCTGTTGTGGTTCAGTTCGTTGACCAGCCCGACCGTTACGTTTGGTCTGGTGCTGGTCACGGGAATCCTCGGCGCCTGGCTGGCACGCAAGCAGGGTTCGCAGGCGTGGAAGAAAATCCAGCTGCATCTGGTACAGGGACAGCCCCCCACCGGCGTGGTGCTGGACGGCTTGATGATTCTGCTCGCCGGCGCGTTTCTGATCACCCCCGGCATTATGACCGACATGCTCGGCTTTGCCCTGCTGATTCCCGCGTTAAGGGAAGCACTGAAACTCAGAATTGGAGAGTGGATCAAACAGCGGGCGCTGATGCAGATCCAGACCCGCACCAGCTTTCATACCAGCAGCCAGGGCTTTCAGGAGTTCAATCAGACAACTCCACCACTCGACGACGAGAATATCATTGACGTCGAATTCGTTCGTAAAGAATCTTCAGAAAAAGATTGAAGCCGCTTTACAATTGCATCGGGTGTGGCGGCTCTTATAATCGGATTAGCAGAGGAAATGTCCCTTGCCAGTAAACATCCTTTAATTACTACCCTCTGATTCTGCGGTGTGTTGTTTTCGCAGATCAACTCTTGATGGCCTGCCCGCATCTTTCAAATACAATTCAGGAATCAGCAATGGCTGCGATTTACATACGACGTCTTTTCTCGGTTTTGTGTCTGTTTTCAGCCATGCTTTTCTCAGCGACGTTTGCTGCAGCGGAAGAGCCTGACTGGAACCAGTTTCGCGGGCCGCACGCGGATGGGACATCGCAGGCGACCGGGCTGCCGGTGAAGTGGAGCGAGAAAGAAAACATCGTCTGGAAAACGGCGGTTCACGGTCGGGCCTGGTCCTCGCCGGTGGTCTGGAAAGATCAGGTCTGGGTGACGACATCAACGCAGGACGGTAAAGAGCTGGGCGTGGTCTGCGTCGATTTCAACACGGGTAAAATTCTGATCGACAAAAAAATCTATGACGTCGAGAAACCCCAGTTTATCGATCCGAGCAACTCACACGCTTCGAGTACGCCGATCATTGAAGAGGGTCGGATTTACGTGCATTACGGTGCTTACGGAACCGCATGTCTGGATACGAAAACGGGGGATGTGCTCTGGTCCCGCCGCGATTATCCTTGTAATCACTGGCGGGGTGCAGGGTCGTCGCCGATTATTTATCAGAACCTGCTGATCCTGCAGTATGACGGTTACGATTATCAGTACGTCGTCGCGCTGGACAAGCAGACGGGCAAGGAAGTCTGGAAAAAAGACCGTGACATCGATTACGGAACGAAAAACGGCGATTTCAAAAAAGCCTTTGCGACGCCACGGGTGATTGAATACGAAGGGCGCGTGCAGCTGATCAGCCCGGCTGCGAAAGCAACCGTTTCCTACAACCCTCTGACGGGGGAAGAGTACTGGAAGTTTTATTACCCGCAGCATTCCGCTGCGAATCGACCGCTGTTTGATGGAGAGAGAATTTACGTCGGCACCGGTTTCGGGAAAGCGCATCTGTATGCGGTGAATCCGGGGGGCAAAGGAAATGTCACAGACTCGCATGTCAAATGGATTGAACAGAAGGGAATTCCTTCCAAGCCGTCTCAATTGCTGATCGACGGATTGCTGTATATGGT
Source organism: uncultured Gimesia sp. (assembly GCF_937919775.1). Taxonomy (GTDB): domain Bacteria; phylum Planctomycetota; class Planctomycetia; order Planctomycetales; family Planctomycetaceae; genus Gimesia. The sequence continues at coordinate 992 of NZ_CALFPF010000182.1, read as the reverse complement.
GGACGATAAAGGGATCGCCACCTGTCTGGATGCTGAAACCGGCAAGGAGATCTGGAAAGAGCGAATGGAGCGGAGTTCGTTTTCCGCTTCTCCCATTTACGCGGATGGAAAGATCTACGCGACTGATCGAGAAGGAGTGACGCGGGTTTTTGTTCCCGGAAAAGAATACAAGGAACTGGCAGCCAACAAGCTGGATGAAGGCTGTGTTGCTTCGCTGGCGATCGCAGGCAAGTCGATTATCATGCGAACGGAAAACTTCCTGTATCGGATCGAAGATAAATCGCTTCAGAAGTAAACTGCGTGAGTAATAGAGAAATGGATCAGCCGTCGGCAGCAGTGACGGCAAATTCGAGTCGGACGGCGGTCTCTTTACCGACGGAAATTTTCCCGGTGAAGAAATAAGCGCCGCCCAGTTTTTCGGTGAGAGTGACATGGATGTCAAGTGTTTCTCCCGGCTTAACCATCCGCCGGAACTTGGTGTTGTTCAATCGCGTGGCGACGGGAACTTTGCCTTCCGCCGGGGCGTCAGTTTTCGCGATGAAAACCGCAGCGGCCTGCATGGCGGCTTCGCAGAGAATCACGCCGGGCAGCACGGGATGATCGGGGTAATGCCCTTGAAAGAGATCGAGATCGGGAGAGACAAATTTGCGGGCGTGAATGCTGTTGTCTTCGAGCGCGACGATTTCATCCAACCACAAAAAAGGTTCCCGGTGCGGAATGCAGGCTTTGATTTCATCCAGATTCACGAGATCGTTCCGTTTCTTAGATTGCGGGGCAGTTTCAGAATTGAAAAAGCATCAGATGCGGGCGGCTGCGGGAGTCAGATATTTATCGACATCGTTACTGACGATCACGCCGTAATTCACCGCACCCAGCCAACCGGACATAATAATCCCGACCGAACCGGCGTGGTACAGACCGGCAATCTGCTCGGGCAGTTCTTTGCTGACTTTCAACCCTTCAAACTTGGTGCCAAACGAAGCGCCCTGCAG
>NZ_CALFPF010000181.1 GCF_937919775.1 uncultured Gimesia sp. | reverse complement strand
GTTGAGCAAACTCAATCCGGTTCTCCTTCATCATTTTCATATATTCGTCGTAGCTGGGAAATTTATCATTCAGCGCTTTATGAGCTTGAATGGCCTGCTGCATTCCCAGCGTACTGACCCGAGACGCCATCGAGAAATAGGCACTGCCCGCCTGCGTAAAAGGATCGACGCCTTTAATCTTGCCGTCGACGACTGAAAAATCCGGATTGTTTGCTGCTTTTTTTGCATCAATCACAACAGCGGTTGTTTTATGAATGGCACTTTTTTTGGTGTCATTCTTTTGTTCCGCAGCCGCATTTTGCGCGGGAGCTTCGGGCTCAACCTGAGGCATTTCCTGATTTCCATGATCTCCTGCCTGCTGTTGATTTTCTTGAGCCGCTCCCTGCTTTTTTGCAATTTCATTGGGATCCTGGCAACCAGACACTCCCCCCAGCAGCAGGCAGCAAACAAGAACCAGTTTCACCCTGTCAGACACGTTGTTCCCTTTTTTTTTCATCGATCACACTCGCAATGAGAGAGAAGAGATTTTGAATAAACCATTCCACACAATTCCACTTTGATCAGACGGATAGAATAACACAAAAAAGAGTCAGTTTCATCCAATTTATAGCAGACCCCCGAAAGAAAATATGTCCAGCATAGATCACCTACCATAATCCATGTTTACAGATTAATCTTGTTAAGAAATCGAGAAATTCGAAAATTTGACATTAGATCTCACTACTGAAAGCACAATTCTTAGTAGACGACTGCAAAAATATCTTTACAGAAAGTGGCCCGTATGGATTGTTTCTGACAGAAGATTAGGTAAGGATTTCCGTTCTTTCCCAAAGTGAGCTCTATTTAATTTCAATGGCCGATTTGTGGCATTATATTAGATAGCGGGCAGGCTTTGCTGAATTTACTGAACGGGGACACCTGGTTTCATGTCAAAATCCGCCTCTTCTCCTGATCAAGATGCCAGAGGTTTGTTTACATCATTACTAAACCAGGAACGATTGCGAATTTTTGGGTATATCCGTGCCCTGGTTCCCCACAGCTCTGATGCGGAAGACGTATATCAGCATGTGTGTCTGACGCTTTGGAATAAATTTAGCGAATTTGATCAGGAGCGGGACTTTTTCTCCTGGGCGTGCGGAATCGCTTTTTTTACCGTTTGCAATTTTCGCAGAAGTGTTCAACGAGACCGACACTTTTACAACCAGGAGTTAATCGAAACAATGTCATTGGAGCGGATGCAACATTTAAGCAACCACAACATTCGACTTGAGCTCCTGCAAGACTGTTTCGAAAGATTGAGCTCTGTTGACCAGGAATTACTTTTACAAGCGACATTTGAAAAACAGTCTATCAAGGAATTTGCTGAGAATGCGGGTAAAACCGTCCAGACACTTTATAATCGCCTGAGCGTTCTGAGGCGTGAATTAGCTGATTGCATCTTGCGCAAACTTAAGAGTGAGGGGTCAGCATCATGACAGCCCGAGACCTTCCTCCGAATTTTAATCGTCTGCTGAACCAGCTCATTGACAGTCAATTGTCCGAGCCGGAATTTGAAGAATTACAACAATATCTCCTCGCCCACCCACAGGCAAGACAGGCTTATTTTGATTACCTGGATATCAATACCGGAATTGAGACCGGAATTGAGAAAAATAATGTCGAAAGGTTAAAACAACTCGATCAGATTGTCACCTCTGATATCTATCAGGTGGAAGCAATCTCCAGGAGCCCCGTTAATCAGCGCACAGGAAATCTTTTCTCTGCCTTCCGATATCTGGCAGTCGCGACTGCCGCGGTTGCCTTAATGTTATCCATCGAATGGTACATGACAGGGCATATTTTTCTGGGAAAAGCGCCTGTTGCAGCATCGACTGTCGATCTACCGTACGTCGCCACTCTCACACGGGCTAAAGACTGCAAATGGGGAGCTGATAACCCCCCCCTCTTCTCGGGACAACGGTTACTGTCGAAAGAACTTTATCTGGAAGAGGGTGTTGCAGAATTTCGCTTCGACAGCGGAGTTCGGTTAGTGCTGGAAGGCCCGACCAGAATCAATATCGATTCCGCAAACTGTGCGACGGTCGACTCGGGATCGGTGGTTCTGCACGGTTATGAAGCTGCTCCGGAATTCGAGCTCATCACTCCCCAGGCCAGGTTCTTTGACATTGGCACCGAGTATGGCACGAAAGTGCAAGAGGATGGTAGTACAGAGTTGCATGTTTTTGAAGGCGAGGTTCGAATCCAGCCGCTCAAAGGAATCGCAGCAGATGACACAGAAGATCAAATTCTGACAGCAGGCGAAGCACGGCACATCGCCCAGAAAAAATACGAAGACATTGCACTGGAACCGGAAAACTTTAAACATGAAGTGCCGGAAACCACCAAAGACATGAAAGTGGTTCGAAAAGAGTTAATTGCTTACGACAGCTTTCACCCTGAAAAAATAATAGTTCCGGAAGAAACTTCTGATTGGCGTCAGGCTGGAATCGGCTGGAAAAATATCTGGCGTCAGGGAATCAACGACGCCAGACCGGCCAAAGGATTCAGCCATCCTGGTAAAACACTGCAGGCAGAAGCGATATCCCCCCATCAAGCAGGTTGCGTCGAACTGGACAGCGGAAAAAACGCCTGGCGTTCCCTGGAACAACCAATACGCCTTGATATTGACGCCATCTATTACATCAGTTTTTTCATTGAGAAAAAATCAGGCGTCAAAACAGCGGGCAATCAATATGGAAATTTTTCTTTCCAGACCGTAGATCCTGCAGACCGCGAGAAAAAAATCCTCTTCGGGATCACTTCGGAAAACTATCCGATCCTGCATAATAGTTTCCAGCACGTCCAGAAAGCGCCTCCACTGCAAGACGACAAACCGTATTTCTTTGTTGGAAAAATCGTTGCCAGCAAAAACTCACCGGACCAGATTTTCCTCCGCGCCTTTTCTGAAAACGAAACCATTCCCGACCAGGAACCTTTGGTTTGGACATGCGCCTCTGATCCTTATCATGATTCATCCACTTATGAATGCATTCGACTTTATGCCGGCAAGAGCGGTACTTACCTCTTCGATGAACTCCGAATCGGCAGATCCTGGGAATCCATTGTCAATTTCCAGGATCCCGATGACATGCCAGAAGCGGAATAAACATTTCTCAGACTGAATCTGGTTCGTTTCTCCACGATGATCCAGCTCATACATTCCGCACACGTATTTCAGTATCAACGCAGAAAATCCGGGTGATTCACCGCAGGCGAAATCCTTTTTGTAAAAATATTCTCATTATTCTTTTTTTTATAGTGAGATATTCTGCCGCGAAGACAATTTACTGATAGCAGGCCAATTGGTTACGGTTTTTTATCATAGTTTTCATTTGATTCATTGCACACTAGTCCCTGAACGGTTTGGGGGGGTTTGAGATTGACTCACGCCCCCCCTCTTCGTTTTAAAACGCTTCGAAAGATGACTTTCAAGCCCCTGACGAAGAGTTCGATCAGACAAATCCATGAAACTGCATCCGGATCATCACACGTGCGTGCTCCAAATCCCGGTTTCGAATGGCGGCTGCCAATTCGGAATGCTCCCAGATGATGCGTCTTTTCTGTTCGGGTTCCGATCGGTCTATTTCGGAAATGGTCTGAAAATATTGCGCTAAGACCTGTTGCATCCCCGCGACATATGTGGAATTCGTCATTTCCAGAACCAGCGAGTGAAATGCCAGATCCAGCTCGATTGCTTGCTCCCATTGCTGCGTTTCAATCGACTTTTCCATCCGGGTCACAATCGCATCCAGCCGGTCCAGTTGCATTGCGGTCGCATTTTTCACTGCCAGTTCAATCGCACCGACCTCTAACACGTATCGGAGCATCTTTAATTCACGCTCATCAGCTTGAGAAGTGGCTAAGAGTGGAATGCTGTCTGAAAGCAACTGAATGAAATCGGGCCTTTGAACGACCAGCCCTTTTCGCTGCTTGCCATCCAGAATTCCCAATGCGCGAAGTCGGCTGACCGCTTCCCGCACGATCGTACGGGAAACCTGATATTCTTCAGCCAGCTGCCCTTCCGTCATCAAAAGATGACCTGCTGGCAGCTGTTCTTCGATAATCCTCTGGCGAATTTTATCGGCCAGGGTGATCGCCATCGTACTTTGTGTTTGTCCAGTCATAACACAACTATTATCATACATTTCAGTCCAGATTGTCAATTTTGTTGAGACGCTATTTAGTAACCGGCCCACGAAATACACCTTGACGTGTATTGTATTCTGAATGTGTTTC
>NZ_CALFPF010000180.1 GCF_937919775.1 uncultured Gimesia sp. | reverse complement strand
AGGAAAGATTTATTACGATCTGAATGAGCATCGCAAGCAGGCAGAACGCGATGATATCGCCATTGTCCGCATGGAACAGCTTTACCCCGTCCCGCAAGAAGAGCTGGAAAAAGCGTTAGCCCCTTATCCGGAAGGGACCCCCGTGTACTGGGTTCAGGAAGAACCGGAAAACATGGGGGCCTGGCGATTCATCTATTGTCGCTTCAAAGGCAATCTGTTTGGCCGCCATCCGCTGAAAGGCGTTTATCGTGCCGCCAGTGCCAGCCCGGCAACCGGTTCCGGCAGAAGCCATCAGTTTGAGCAGGAAATGCTGATCTCAGAAAGTTTTCGTGAGGAAAGCTGAAGCGGAAGATCGACTCCCGCCTGACATCACGCGTCGGCGGAGTCGATTAAATCTTTGAGATGAAAGTGGTGTTTGCCCAGCTTGCCGCCGTAATTGCCGGCGGTGATCTGGAGGACGCCCGGTTGCTGGCTGACGGTATTCAGGCCTGCCTGCATTGACTGTTGCACTGCATCAAACGAATCACCGTCAATGACGATTTCGTAAACACAGCCTGTGCCTGCGGGCAATTCAGACTTCGTCTGTGCGCGAATGGTGGGGCAATAGGCGTCATTCGTACTGGCCTTTAATTTGGAATAGCGAGAGCCCACTTTACTGCCGCTTCTGACAATGCCTCCCGGAAAGGGGAGAATGGTATGTTCCACTTGCCGCATGGCTGAGACAGCCGCCTCTGTCGCGAGCAAGCCGCTGTTCTGGTCTGTCGCACAGATTAAGAGATTGCCTCCTGCGACTCCTTTGAAAGTACCGACCTGATCTTCACAAACGAATTCGCCGTCCATCACGGGAATTCTCCAGAGCCGACGATTGCCCCATTTTTTGGAGATCTGAAAGCCGTCGCCAAAAAAACGCAACTGGCTGCCTAAGGCAATATTATTTTCTGCACCTGCATCGGGAACTCCTGAGTAACAGGCTGTCGTCGGGCAGGTGAGAATACATTGCCCGACTCGATTGACCACCGCTTTTTCCAGAGCCGACCGGCTGAAGGCGAACAGCATCAGACTCACTCCCGGTCGTCCATCGGGGCTTTCAGCGGGCGTTAAAAACTTTTCAATCCCCGCCTCTGCATCACAGGCAATGACACTTGTGGCATACCCGCTGACTTCCGCGGCAGCAATCCGGACCCAGGACTCTGTCAGTGCCGTCACGATAATTCGCGTCCCCACAGTTGTGAATGCTTCAGCAAATGTGTCGCAGACAGGTACGCCGTTCAGCGCCAGTTCAGTTTGAGTGTTCAAATTCGTTCCTGTTGAAAAGTGATGAGTGTTTGTTAAGAAGAAATTTCTGTCTGGCAATTTTGCTTCAGTACAGGCAGGCTGTTCCGTCAGCGCGGATGGTTTCCTGTGATTTGCAGATCCATCTGAATGAGCTTGGGAACACTTTTGGCTTTCATCTTTTTCATGATTTTTGCGCGATGTGCTTCAACGGTTTTGAAACTGACCTTCAATTCATCGGCAATTTCACGACTGGAGAGTCCGGATACAACATACTCCATGACTTCGCGCTCCCGCCGCGTCAGGGAATCTTTGCGTTGCACGAGTTCCTGGTTCTGTAAACGGTCCTCTTTATTTTTAATATCCCGCTCAATCCCCTTTTGAATGTAGTCCAGCAGGACCTGATCACTCACGGGCTTTTCCAGAAAATCGATGGCGCCTGCTTTCATGGCACGTACGGCCATCGGGACATCTCCATACCCGGAGACGATAACTACTGGAATGTCATATCCCCGGTCTCTGAGTTTTTCCTGTAACTCCAGTCCGCTCATCCCCGGGATTCTGACATCAAGTACCAGGCAGCCGGGAGAATCGGGGACATAACTCTGCAGGAACTCGCTGGCCAGTTCATATGTTTCCACTTTTAATCCAACGGATTCAATGAGCCACCGTAAGGATTTGCGGATCGCGGGGTCATCGTCAACTACAAATACAGTTGCTTCCTGTTGCATTATCATTTCAGACACCGCCATTAAAGTCTCCACTGGTTATGGGAAGAGTAATAAAAAAACTCGTTCCTTTTTGATTCCTGCGAGGGTATAGCTTTCCACCGTGAGCGTCTATTATAGTCTGGCTGATGGACAAACCAGCCCCTAATCCTTTTTGTTTAGTTGTATAGAATGTTTCGAAGA
>NZ_CALFPF010000179.1 GCF_937919775.1 uncultured Gimesia sp. | reverse complement strand
TAAAGTGGTACGCGAGCTGGGTTTAAACCGTCGTGAGACAGGTTGGTCCCTATCTTCTGTGGGCGCACGAAACTTGAGGGGTTTTCTCTTTAGTACGAGAGGATTTAGAGGGACGTACCTCTGGTGTTCCTGTTGTCACGCTAGTGGCACCGCAGGGTAGCTAAGTACGGTTAGGATAAGCGCTGAAAGCATCTAAGCGCGAAGCCTCTCCCAAGATTAGGTTTCGTTTGAGTCCCCTGGAAGACTACCAGGTTGATAGGCCGGATGTGTAAGGCGAGTAATCGTCTCAGCTGACCGGTACTAATGGACAAACGCTTAGCCGTTTTGATTTTTACATCAAAACTCTAAGAGCAAACTAAGGGTTATATTTGTTGCTTGTTACTTTTACCATTTTTATACACCAGACAGAGTAGTGCGGCCATTTGGTTGGCGACTCTGTCAATTCCGGTGACCATACCTGTGAGGCCACACGCGTTCCCATTCCGAACACGACAGTTAAGCTCCCAGGGCCGATGATAGTGCCCACCAGTGCGAAAGTAGGTTATTGCCGGATATTTTTTTTAAAACCCTTTGTCCTCCGGGCAAAGGGTTTTTTTACGCGCTGTGAATTGTCTCCCCTGACAACCCGAGCTGAATCTGTGATTTCACTTGAGACGAGTTTACTGCTCTGTCAAATCCAGCCGTAATGATTCAATCTCAAATCCACAGGTATAAAGCGCAACGTACCATCTGTCGGCACTGATTTTCTCACTCTAAGGTATCTCAATCCGCTTGAGCTGTGACAATTCGCTTCTTAGCTCGTGTCTATACTGTTATCATGTCACAAATGTTCTCAAGCATTCAGCTTTGCATGGGGCAAAACTTATTAAAGCACTGTTGTGTCTTGCTCAACTATTACAGGTTGTTATCTGCAAGCAGATGATCCATTTCCAGAATGAGTGTCTGTTACTTGTCACTTAGATTGATTTCTGGTTTTCCTGATGCGATTGGCTGGGACAGGTTATTTCGTATGAACCACCAGAAGAAATCTTCGGACCGAAGACTGACACTCTTGCTGATCCTGGTTTTTGGCGGAGTCTTTTTCTTTCCCATCTCCGCCTGGTGGAACTACTCCCAGATTCAACAGGCGGAAGAAAACAGTAATCGATTATTGAATGAAGAAAAATGGGGGGCCGCCGAACAAGCAGCGCGGAACTGGACCCGACGGGCACCGCAAAATGCGGATGCCTGGCTGGCGCTGGCCGAAGCATACCGCCAACAGCAAAAATTTGAAGAAACTGCGGAAGCATTAGGGCAGCTTAGTGATTCAGACCCCCGCATATTAAAAACGCTTGCCTTGCGAACGGACCTGCTGCTTGCGGAACTTCACGATCCTGAAAAATCACTTGAGACCTGCCGGCGGATTTTGAAAATCGATCCCAGAGTGGATCGAGCCTGGCAACGTCTGATTTATATCAATGCCATGATGTTACTGCGTCTGGAGATGGTAAAGCAAATCAGGCAGGCGATCAAATTGCAGTGTGAACCACCGGAGGCCTATGTTTATCTGCTGCTTTCCGATTCCCTTAATTTCAGTAATGGTGCGCCGCTTGTCAATTCGTGGTTAACGACACACCCGGAGAATGAAGACCTGGAAGTTGCGCGGGCGATTTACATTGCCCGGAGCAGCATCCGGCAATCGATGCTGTTGAAGGAATCTCAATTAATATCCGGAGGGGATCAGAGTCTGATTACGAATTGTTTGAAAAAGTATCCGCAGAACTGTGAAGTCCTGGCTTATTTTCTGGAAAAATCGCTGGATGAGGGAGACCTGAAACGGGTTGCGGAACTACTTGAGCATGTGCCTGACAACGCAGAAGCGGACAGTCGATTCTGGAGGTTGAAAGGTCGTTATCTGGCGCTCCATGATCAACTTGATTTAGCAGAAACATCCTTTCAACAGGCACTCGAATGGAATCCTTATGACTGGAGAGCCAGACTCGGACTTGCAGAGATATTGCGCAGAAAGGGAGCGGTCAAGGAAGCAACAGAGATGGCCCGAATTGGAAATCGGGGAAAACTATTTTCAAAAAAACTGATGGAACTTCAGGATCCGCGATCAATCGATCGGGATTTATTACAGGAAATCGGAGAGTATGCTCACGATTGCGGGGACATTGATGTGGAAACATCAATCCAGAGGCGTTTAAACATGACCCCTGATACCTGAAAAAAGTGTATCATAAACAGTTTCTAAAACTGCGTGCGGATCAACATAAAATCGATCCGAACCGGATCAGCAGTTGTGCGACTTTTACAGGATCACTTTTTTGATCGCCATTGGTGCCTGCACAATTTCTACACCATCCGCCAATGATTTCTTTCTCTCTTTACCCCTCCTCCAGTGGTCCCCTCAATAAAAACGGATTGCAGCCTCCGTGGTTTATCTGTTGATGCACGATCGATTGGGAATTACCAACTTCATCAAAAAAACCTCAAATTTTGACAGAAATACAAAAAT
>NZ_CALFPF010000178.1 GCF_937919775.1 uncultured Gimesia sp. | reverse complement strand
ATTAATCTTTTAACCTAACTGTTATTTTCAACTCTTCAATGCATATTTCTATAAAAATCGATTTCTGTGCGTGGAATCTGAATTCAACGATCTTGAATCAGATGGCGGTTCCCTTCTGATAAGAGCTCGGAATACAGCAGAGCTGAAGGGGTTCGAAACAAATGCGACGTCAATCTGCTACCCTTGATTGACAACGCCGAATTCATCGTTGATGATAAATAGTTCAAACGTCTGTCATTCTCTAGTTCTACTGACTTCTTTTGGTGAAGAGTCTGCACTATGAATCGAATTCTCATTGCGTTCTCACTTCTCGTCTTGATGCTGTTCAACCACGCTATGGTTATGGAAGCAGCAGAACAGCAACCGAACATTCTGTGGATCATTGCGGAAGACATGGGGCCGGAACTGGGCTGTTATGGCACTCCCGAAGTCAAAACACCGACGCTAGATCGTCTGGCAGCGAACGGGATGTTATTCAAAAACGCTTTTACGGTGACACCCGTCTGTTCCACCAGTCGCTCATCCTTCATGACGGGCATGTATGCGATGTCGATCGACGCGCACAATCATCGTTCGCATCGCGAGGGAACCAATCCGCTGCCGGACGGCGTGCGCGTCATCACCGACTGGCTGCGCCCCGCAGGTTACACGACGGCCAACATTCAAAAACTGACCGATGATCGCAAACTATCCAAGTTCTATAAAGGGACCGGCAAGACCGACTGGAATTTCACCTACCCCAAAGGCAAACAGCCGTTCGATGTCAAAGACTGGGACGAACTGAAAACGCACCAGCCTTTCTATGCCCAGATCAATTTTTCGGAAACGCATCGTGGCGGTGCCTGGAATACCTCGCACGAACATCTCGGCTCTCAGGCTGACCCTGCCAAGGTGCAGATTCCCCCTTATTATCCCGATCATGCCGTCACGCGGGGGGTCTGGGCACAATATTTGAATGCGGTGATGGCCGTCGATAAAAAAGTCGCCTTCATTCTGGACCTGTTGAAACGGGACCAGCTCGATAAGAATACGATTGTGATTTTCCTCGGCGATCACGGCCGCGCGATGCCCCGCGGCAAACAATGGCCGTACGACAGCGGCCTGCATATTCCCCTCATCATTTACTGGCCGGAGGGAAATGGTTCGCTGCCGGCTCCAGCCCACTTTACACGAGGCGAACAGAGCGAGCAGTTAATTGCCTCGATCGACTTGAGCGCCACGACACTCGCCTTAGCAGGTGTCACCAAACCGGAAAAAATGCAGGGGCAGGTTTTTCTGGGACCACAATCGGAACCGCCGCGCACCTATCTGTTTGGCGGCCGCGACCGGGGAGACGAAACCGTCTTCCACATCCGCACGGTACGCGACCAGCGTTACCGTTATCTGCGCAACAAATATCCCGAGCACCCTTTCCTGCAGATCAACCGATATAAGGAAACGTCGTATCCGATTATCGGCCTGTTGCGTCATCTGCACGCAGAAGGAAAACTGACCGGCCCCCCTTTGGCGCTGATGGCCGAGCGCCGCCCGACAGAAGAACTGTATGACCTGCAGAATGATCCCTGGGAAATCAACAACCTGGCGGAATCACCACAATATCAAGAGGTGAAGCAAAGACTCGCAACGGCATTGGATGCCTGGATGGTAGAAATCGACGACAAAGGCCGCATTCCCGAAGACCCCTCGATTCCAAAGTTCTGGGACGAACGCGCGATTCGCGTGTATGAAAAACGTCTGCAGGAACGCCCGAAAGACTGGTACCTGACCGATCCTGCACTGGGACCGTATAAGATCGAGAAGAACAAAACAGAGTAGTATTCACACCATTCGCAGCCCATTTCTCAGAGATCGATTCCTCTGCTCGATTACAGTAAATCTTCCCACTGCCTTACACCGTGCAGAATGCGAAGTCTTGCACCGTGCAGAATGCGAAGTACCTGAATTCCATTTTCGATTGGTTCATAGAAAATGAGATAGTTCCCGACCGGAAAACAACGAAGGCCTTTGCGAAGCTGCTCCTGCTTTGCCCCCAGTCCGGGGTGGGCGGCCAATTGCTGTAGCAAGTCGTTAATTCGTCGTATCAGCTGATCGGCGGCGGTCGTATCAGGCTCGGCAATATAAGACCAGATATTCAAGACATCTTCGTTTGCCTGCCGAGTGCGTAAGATGCGTGGCATTACTCAGTCTTTGCTGCGTGTCGGGCGTGGGCTTCTTTGAGAATCTGTTCGACATCCCATTCTGCAACATCACCCGCGTCAGCTTGATCAAAGCCAACTTGTAATTCGCGACGCAATTCAGCATCTACCCAATGACGAAAGTTTTCCTGAGACAATAAAACATAGGTTTTCTGCGTCTGATCATCTTCAATTTTGAGAGGACGATCGGGCTGCTGCTGTAACGCCTGTCGCATTTCTTCAGTGATTTTAGGAGCCATACGCTGATCTTTTACCAAAAAGAATCCTGAAACAATAAGACAATGAACAAAGCAGCAAACAACAGCCCCGTTCACAACCATTATAACATCAGCATTTGCCTCAGGCTACAACGATCTTCTTTCACACAAAAATTGAATCCAGTTCCTGGCTTCAGGAGTGAGACTGGAAAGGAATTCGCGCTCGTCCTCCGATTGATTCCTGTTCTCTGATCGTTTTCGTGTTTTTCATGGTAGCCTATTTAGTACTAGTTCACGCTCTAATGAGCAAACTTGTTCTTGGTCGAATTTTGTGGAAAATCAATTAGAATTCAAATATTTTTGTGCATGTCTCAACCAACTATTGACAAGTTCTCTGTCTCTTTCTTCAGATTGCTGGTTCACTGAAAGTGAAGGTGCAATGCCAGGATTATCAGAATAGTTAACAATAACAATT
>NZ_CALFPF010000177.1 GCF_937919775.1 uncultured Gimesia sp. | reverse complement strand
GGTTTTTAAATGACCGGTATCAAACAGATCTTCCCGTAAAATTTCCAGGTCGTCAGAGCCAATTGCATTCGTGAATATTTTTGACAGGTAATCAATGCCCAGCTTGGATGGCTGGTATCGATGCTCGTCATAAAAAGCAGGATGTAAGACGCGCGGATGAATCCCACGCCACGCGTCCCTTAAGGCGTTTCCATTAATGGAACTGACATAAAATCCTTTTTGCTCACTCCACTGCAGGATTGACACATAATTATTTTGCCGCTGCACGATCAGATCGACGGCTTTTCCCCCTAATTGTGCCGCATAATATCGATCAAAGCGAATCGGGCGTCCGCCACGTTGCGTATGACCAATTTTTCTGGTAAATGTCGCTGCGGCAGCCTGTTCATGACGCTTGCGTGAGACAAAATAGTGGTCTCCCATTGATTCAATGAGCATATTCTGCAACACCTCTGCTGCTCCACTAAATATGATATTCCCGGCAGGATCTACACTTTTCGAGATGTCGCCCAGGCGTTTTCCATTCGAATCTCGCAGGCCTTCTCCAATGACAATGACCACATTTTTCTGGGCGTCATACAATTCACGTACCCGTCGTTCAAATCGCTCATAATCCAGAGGGACTTCCGGTATCAGGATAATATCAGGTTGTCCGTAAGCGGCTCCTAATGCCAGATAACCCGATTCTCTTCCCATCACTTCAACAATCGCAATACGACGATGGCTTTCGGCCGTCGTACGGATACGTTGAATCCCCTGGACGCAGACATAAACAGCCGTGGCATATCCGGGAGTGGCGAAATTAACGATATCATCCAGTTCGAGATCCTGTTTACCTGGCAGCTTTCGGAATTTTACCTTGTTGGTTTCAGGATCGACTTCGCGTGCCCATTCATTCGGTTCATCCAGGTAATTCAAACCCAGATCATTATCAATTGTTTTAGGCGCCAACACACAGGGCATAAACTGGGATATGGGTTGCATGCCATTCAGCGTACCATCACCGCCAATACAGATTAAACCTTCGATTCCAAGCTGATCCAGTCGCTTCTTAACCAGCTGTAATTCCCCGGCATGCGATTCATCGATATACGTCCGAGAGGACCCCAGGATTGTCCCACCACATCGAGGATCAAGTTCAGGAATTGTGGAGTACAACGGATTGAGTCGAACATGTGGTACATTGGGATCGAGCAATCCGCCAAATCCTTTGATAATCCCGACCACCTGCAACCGAAGTTCATTGGCTCGTTCGACGGCTCCAAAGATTGTTGCATTCAAAGCCGGTGTGTCTCCACCTGCTGTTAAGAGGGCAATCCGACGCATTGTGATCCTTCCATGCTGAACTTCCGGTTGAATTAGGAAAACCTCATTGTCTTCAATATCGGATAATCTGATGTAGAAACTGTCTTATAACTCGAAAAACGTGATTTCCTATTTACCCACCAGAGAGATTCGCGATAATGCCCAGTCTCACTTTTTCTGACTGGCGACTTGACCACAGTCAGGAGGCTCTGGTCATCTGGCATCGAATTATGATCTAGTTCCTTCCAGATTTCATGCGTTTTTTGAGAAAACTTTTCATTTCATTTTTCATTTTATGCAATCCACTAACCGCCTCAACATCCTGTTCTGCCTAGTCTTCTTGAGTTACGTTTCGCCTGAGGTATAACATGAAATATATATTCGCCTGTTTTTTCTCAGCAGTCATCGGTGGTCTGATTGTTGCCTCGTTGGAATCCCCCTCTGCGATCTGGATTTCTCCCTCGGAAGCACAACTTCAACCCAAACCGAGCGGGCCGCGGATTATACCTCCCACTCCACTGGGCCCCCCGATATCCAAACCGACAATAAAAAATCCTGAGCCGGTTCTCCATAAGGAACTTTTCAATGAACAAGGATTGACGCCGGAAGAAGTGATCAACGTAAGTGTTTACGATAATTTAAATAAAAGCGTCGCTCATATCACGACGAAAAGTACAAAGACAGATGGTTTTTTCTTATTGGAATATGATACGGAAGGTGCGGGCTCCGGCGCCATCATTGATAAAGCGGGACATATTTTGACGAACTATCATGTTGTTGAGGACGCCCAGCACGTGAATGTGACTTTGTTCAACGGTAAGTCCTATCCGGCAACTTTAGTAGGCGCCGATTTAATTAATGACATCGCCGTCATCAAAATTGAAGAAGATCCCGCCATCCTGCAACCGGTAACGATGGCAGATTCCAGTAAATTAAAAGTCGGCCAGAAAGTGTTTGCAATCGGAAATCCCTTCGGGCTGGAACGCACGATGACTTGCGGCATTATTTCCAGCCTGAACCGATCATTAAAGCTCCGTGGAAACCGAACGATCAAATCCATTATTCAGATTGACGCAGCCGTCAACCCGGGCAACTCCGGAGGACCTTTACTCAATTCGCACGGTCAGTTGATTGGGATCAATACCGCGATTGCCAGCAACACCGGACAAAGTTCAGGCGTCGGTTTTGCAATTCCCTCAAACCTGATCGCCCGCGTTGTCCCACAACTCCTGGCGCATGGCCACATGATTCATCCTGAAATTGGCATTCAACGCGTCTACGAAACTGAACAGGGATTACTCGTTGCCAAACTGACCCCCGGCGGCCCGGCAGAAAAAGCCGGCATTCAAGGCCCCAAGATAGTACGACAGAGAAGGGGACTGATCGTCATCGAACGAATCGATCGAGAGGCGGCTGACCTGATTGTTGCCGTCGACCAGAAACAGATTAAATCGGCTGCGGACTTTCTGGACTATATTGAAAGTCAAAAACCGGGAGACACAGTGGTCGTGACTGTTTTAAGAGGCAAAGAACAAACGCCTACAAAAATCTCAGTCACACTGACTGCCAGTCACTCCAACCGGCAATAAAAAAAGGCATCCTGAATGAGATTCAGGATGCCTTTGATGTCTCTCATGGCGGAAAATGATCTAGTTCAATATAGCTACAGGTTCAACGTTAATGCGTCGACCTTCCTTATCGAAGTAAACATTCCCTTCAACCAGTGAAAAAATGGTATAGTCTTTACCCATACCGACATTTTTACCGGGATGCCATTTGGTTCCACATTGACGGGCAATAATATTTCCTGCCAGGACGCTCTCACCGCCAAACTTCTTGATTCCGCGACGCTGTGCTTGTGAATCACGTCCGTTACGGCTCGAACCTTGGCCTTTCTTATGTGCCATTGCTTTAATCCTCAGGTCTCAAAAACTGCCCGCAATTGGGGCGTATCATTAAAAAACGTGTTGATTGAGGCCGTATCTTGGCGAATCAGGCCTTAACTTGCAAGAGATAATCGTATTTCCAGACAACTTCCCGCTATTTTCCCGAAAGAATCAGGGCTTCGTCTCTGCCGGCTCTTCGATTTGCAGCTCTTTTTTCATCTTTGCCGCCATTTCAGGGTCATCCGGCAGGTAAACCCAGTAGGGGATGCCTTTAGGACGAAATTCCTGTTCCTGCTGTCCAAACTCATCCCCCGGGCGCCAGTATTGTTGAACGAGCACTTTTCTCAGGGTAATTGGTTTTCCTTCAGGACCTTCGATATTTTTATAACCGTTTGAAAGTCCGGAAAACAGCAGCGTAAAATAATCCGTATTGGGATCAACTCCCGTCCAGACACAAACGCCATAAATAGCATTATCTTCTTTGGAATCCAGCGGGGTTTCGGCTGGTAATTCACCTATAATTTCCACGGCATTCTTGAATTGGCCGCGTTCTCTCTGGTTAATGAGGGCTTCAGCTTCCGGAAGTATCTGGTTGGGATAAATTTTCTGCTGACCATTATCGTTCGTGATCAAGGTAATTTCCGGCACGAATAAAGGCGGCCCTGGTGGCGGAACTTCGGCGTTTTCCGGCGTGAATTCATTCTTGTCATCCGGTCGTTCAATCGGTCTGAGGATACATTTATATACAATATACCAGACCAGCGTTTTTTCTTTTTTGCCTGTTTTGGGGTTAGTCAGATCCAGTCGAACCATCCGCATGGGCTTAAATATGGCATCCAGCACCCACAATGATTTCTGAGCTGCGCGTTCTTCGCCGGTTGCTGTGATGTCTGCTTTAATCGAAAATCCGCGATTCAGACTCTGATTCTGAGCCAAAATCGGATTTCCGGCAGAATACAGAATACAACTGCAGGTGAAGGCGATCAGAGGAAATTGTTTCAATGAATGACGCATAAAAAACCCCAGAAATTCTGACAATTCCCGAATGAGAACTGTTTTCGTAAGTAACAGTATATCGACTAACTGATTGAGATTCCCATAGAGAGTTTACTGAATCGCTGAGGAATCCGACTTGAGCCTGAACCATTTGCTGAAATAAACAGGCTGTATGCCCTATGCCGCAAACCAGTACAAACATTCAGACAAACCGGCGTATCAGCTCAATACATCCATATTCTGTCTCATTTTCCAGCCTTGACTATATCAGTGGTTTGAATGGATGGTCAAGCTCTTGATTTAATATCTCATGATTTCAAGGCTAAATCCGGACGAGAGGCATCATAATGCGCTACTGAAACGCCTTTCATCGCTGTTCAAGAGCTGGATCTGCTGCTGGATTGTGTTGCAGAATATGGGAATCCGCATCAAGCAGCAATTTGCAGGGAAAAACGATTCAGTGGCAAAATCGCTACAATCGGTGATTTAATGAAGTGACCTGATTCCATGCGGACTGCTCAATGAAGATCATCGCCTGTGAGCAGTTTTTCAATCTGATCTGCGTGCTGTGCCACAGCCATGACACTTTTACGGATATCTTCCGCATCGACGGATGAGCGGGGAAAGGTATCCACCATCACAAACTTGGTTTCGCCGTTTACTTCGCGGATTGAAATTCCACCGTGTGAAATCTCTGCATTCAATCTGAGTGCTTCTTCATAATACTCGGGCTGTGCGTCGCAGCAGGTGCTGTAAATCAACAAGAGCCGTTCATGCAACTGATGGTCGCTCGGCTCAATAAACACCGTCTGTTTTCGTTTCTCAGTCTGTCGGACTTCGAGAAGATACTGATGTCCGGTTCTTTTCCAGGTGACATTCGGATTGTCGTTAAACGCTTCATAGAGTAATGCCTCAACATTCTTAACCTGGCCTAAAACTGCCGTCAGGAATTGGGCTGCCATAAAACCATTCTGAAATCGATTCGCAGGACTTTTATCCAGCATTAAAGAAACACACTCGGAAATTTCCAATGGAACATCCGGACGCAAATCCCGCACACTCGGGGCGGCTTGAGAAATCACTTCCTGAATCAGCGAATTAAAATTCTGACCACGATGCGGGAGCTGTCCTGTTAACAGAACATAAAAACAAACGCCCAGCGAATAGACGTCTGATGTCGCGGTTGCAGGAGCCCCCTGAAATAACTCGGGAGCCATATAATTCGGCGTACCGGCAAGGTACTGTTGTGAAGAGAGATGGTCATCCGCGCTAATTCGCTTCGCCAGACCGAAGTCAGCAATTTTAGGAATGCCCGAGCTGGTTAAGAGAATATTTTCGAGCTTCAAGTCCTGATGGATGATGCCCTTAACATGTGCGGTTCCCAGGCCAGAGGCAATTTGAGCAATTAAGGAAGTGGCATGCAAAGGAGTCAAAGGCCCATCTTCTCGCACGACACGGCTCAAGGCACGCCCCGCGATCAGTTCCATTTCCAGAAAACGGTAGCCCCGTTCCTCTCCAATGGCGTGCGCCGTTACAATATTGGGATGGTTCAATGTTGCAACTGCCCGTCCTTCCTGCAAAAAACGCTGCACATAATCGGGATCGCGTTCAGCCAGACGGGGCAAGAGAATTTTCAGGGCACACTGTCTTCCCAGGTCACGATGCGTAGCGAGATAAACCATTCCCATACCACCGCGGCCGATCAACGACTGGCATAAATAAACATGCAACTCCGTGCCAATGATGGGGTCATCCAGACTGGAAGAGGTTGGTAACGCATGCGGAACCCGGGCAGCCAGATCATTGATGACGATTGTTTCCTGCAAATCAGGAACGGTGATCCCGTCGACCTTTGCACCGCAATCCGGACAATATTCGACTCCCTTCTCCTGAAAGAATGTCGAATTGCAGTTGGCACAATATTGAAGCTGGCACTTGTTACCCGCTGCATCAGGTTCAGAATCTTGATCTGGTAACATTTCAGAAAATTGCCCGACGGAACAGCTGGTATCAGTAGTAAACGATTCGTTCATAGCTCTGGCCCTGCTGATATCATACCTGGTTTTTAAGTAAAAGCGATAACGAGTATTCACAAGAAATGGAGCTCTGTCGTATGAAATTCGCCTGAGCAACCTGGTTATTAGGGTGGAATCCGGTAATTCCTGAAAAAAACATGAATTCGCACTTCTTAACGT
The DNA here is from genome assembly GCF_937919775.1 of uncultured Gimesia sp. Classification (GTDB taxonomy): domain Bacteria; phylum Planctomycetota; class Planctomycetia; order Planctomycetales; family Planctomycetaceae; genus Gimesia. The sequence goes on along the minus strand of NZ_CALFPF010000177.1, from coordinate 2,118 downwards.
CGACTATAAATACATAGACTGAAGCAAACAGATTTTGCGCCATTTGAGATATCGTCATGGCCTAATACATTCTGAAATAATAAGTTACATCAATAATTGCATCACCGTTCATACTGGACGGCAGGACTGCAAATGAACTGTCACTCTGTAATAGAATTCCAACATGGCTGCTGCTGAAAATACGCCTTCCGAAAAACCGAAGCCTGACTCGTCAGACGCTGAGTTCCTGCAGGACGAGATGTTCGAGGATACCGACAGCGTTATCCAGCCACAACACGCTGACTCCGCAGTCGATCAGATTTTGCAGGAGGCAGAACAAGTTGCCAGATTAGACGATCAGCGAAGTCGCAAACCCGTCACACAGCGAACTCCGGGGCCGGGTTTATTTGAATCCATCTGCTGGATGTTTGGCGTGTTTGGCGCGCACTTCGCGGGAATCATGGTCTTTATCGTCGGAACGTTCATTTATCTGATGCTGACAGCGAAGCTGGGACAGAATTCTGAACTGATTCGCAAGCAATTCACACAGTTTTTTGAAGACCATACTTTAGAGATGGCGGGGGTGGAACAGGGGGTCTTTGTTTTCATCGTGATGGCTGCTGTGGGATTGCGGTTGGGGAGAGGTACCTTAGCAAAATTGAATCTGCAATCCTTTGCCATCTCGACCGGTTTGCTGTTATTCATTTCTGTTCTTCCGCTTTCTTTGCTTTCAGGTGAATTCTATCGTCTTGCCTTTGACGCCTGGAGTTCTTTTACCGAGCAGATTCCCTGGTTGAAGCAGTTCAATGAGATGCAAACGATGGAACTGGTCAAGCAGATGGCCGAAAACAGCCCGTTATGGGCGCTCGTGCTGGTGATAGCAGTCTTCCCTGCGATTGGTGAAGAAATTGTCTTTCGTGGATTGATCGGCCGCGGGCTTCTGGCTCGCTGGGGATTAATTCCCGGAATTTTAATTACATCGATCATGTTCGGGATGGTGCATGCGCATCCGGCACATGTAATGGCTGTGATTCCATTGGGAATGTTCATGCATTTCGTGTACTATGTGACTCGCAGTTTCTGGGCGCCGGTTCTGGTGCATTTTATGAATAATGCCTTTGCCGTCACGATGGCAAAAATGGCGACAGAGCTTCCTGAAAATGCAGCGAAGTTAGGCGACGAAACACAAGCCGTTCATCCTATGATCCTCCTGGCGGCTGTCCTGTTTATTACCGTCGTTTGCTTCTACCTGTGGAAAACACGCGCGAAATACGTAAAACCAAACGGAAGCGAATGGACTCCCGGTTATACTTCTAATGAAAGCCCTCCGCCGGGAAATGGGATCACGCTCGAGCGCGAACGAGCAGCCTTTGGTTTTTATCCCGGCCTGACACTGCTGTATATTAATTTTCTGGCCATGATGACGTTCTTCGGGTTGCAATAATCGGCACCTGATCGTCGACTGCTCGTTCCCCAGGAGATTCAAAGGGTTTTCAAATACTCGAGAACCGCCTCTTTCTGAGACGGATCCAGATCGTTTGGATAATGATGGCCGGTCGCCCCTTTACCAAACTGCGTGGTATCGAAATACATCCTTTTTTGCATCGTTGATAAGCTGTCCGGCATCACGGAAAACGTTTCGATTTCCAAACCGACTTTGTTGACGTCATAGCCGTTTTCAGTACGCTTCCAGATTTCAGGACGATCTTCCGGATGCAGGACATGCCACAAGGTCGGCACTGATCCATTATGAAAATAGGGAGCCGAAGCCCAGACTCCATTCAAAGGAGGTGCCACATATCCACCCGGATCTTCTACAACCGGATCTTTTCCGTAGCGGGATAACCAGCTTTGATTTAAAGCAGCCCGGTATGCCGGCAGCAAGGATTGCAGGCGAACCGGGTCCGTCTTTAATTCCGTAATCGGTATCGTCTTTTCCGGATAGGTTGAACCATCACCATAAGTACCGTGACAACGGGCACAATGATCATTGAAAACCTGCTGCCCCTGACGTGCCAACGGTTCATTAATGGGCCACCGATAACGCGGCGCTTCCAGAGACTCAATATACGCGAGAATATCCTCGAAACCGGTTTCCCATTCTTTAATTTTCTGGGCATGATTACGAGGAATCAGGAT
>NZ_CALFPF010000176.1 GCF_937919775.1 uncultured Gimesia sp. | reverse complement strand
GTTCGATTCGAGTAACAGCCTTTGGTATACCGGATAAACGCGCGCGGCCACGGCCTGCAGATGATCGCCGAACGATTCCTGATAGGCTTCAACAAACTGCTCTGCAGTGATCAGGTCATTCTTCGCGCGGCTGATCATTGAGCCAATCGTTGATGGATTGTAGGCCACGGTATCGATGTCTAATTCATTCAGGACGTGACGAATTAATTGTTGTTGATCGGTCGTATCAAAAATGGAAAAATTGCTGTCGAGCCCGACTACGTTTCCGTACCGTCTTAGAATCCGAACGCAGAATTTGTGAAAAGTCGAGATTTCGACTCGTGAATCCGGAATTAACTTCCGAACCCGCTCGCTCATTTCGTCTGACGCTTTGTTCGTGAATGTGATCCCTAAAATATGCTGAGGAGGAATCTGTGCGTGGATCAGAGAAGCAATGCGATGTGTGATCACACGCGTTTTTCCAGAGCCGGGGCCTGCGAGCACCAGTAAAGGGCCTTCGTGTTGTGAAACCGCTGCAAATTGCGGTGGTGTCAGGACCTGCTGAAAATCCAAGAGAAATTCCTTTTCGTGTCGTTGCAAAGAATGCGATCATTTAAAATGACCAATGTACGATGCCTGCTCTGAAATTCCAAATCGAATCACTTATTATTCACCATGATCGGCAGGAGATTCGTTGCCAATTGGTGCTGGTTGAGATCTGGCAGGAGATGAGACTAGAATAAAGACGCCCCTTTCTTATGGTGTACTTGCGTGAGCAGTATTTGTGTTTTGTTAATGTTGCGAATACAAGTTGCTTTGGTTGATTGCACAATATTTACGGGTCCACTAAACTGCGCAGAGGCAGTGTTATGATGTGCCTGGATATTTTGCAGTGCGAATATATGCGGCCCGGCCTTATCGGTTGTAGGGGTTGCGATGTTTATCCGGGTTGTTCAGCCAATAATTTCGCCATGAAAATGAACAAGAATTCTGCAATCCAATGAGATTGTTTTTAAAACCTGATGATAGACAGGGTTTTACAGAGTTTGATGTTTTAAAAGTTAAATGGCAGGGGTGATGTATGAATTCAACACACATTCCTTGCCAGTAAATGACGATAAAATATTTTACAACGGTAGTTTCCACCTCTACTAATTTGTAATGCGGGCCAAAGTGGTCCTGTGTTCTAGATGAACTGTGGCCGCCGTTTTTCGAATCCCTTTGTCGATGGAGTGCGATCAGACATGCTTCTCAAGGAATCAAAACCTTCCAGAAATAATCAAAAATATTTCGGTATGGTCAGCTTAGCAGTTTTAGGTATTGCCAGCTTAGCATTGGTTGTAACAACCACGATGGCTGTCGAAGACAAAAAACCTCAAAAAGAGGACGTGGGCTTACAAGGCATTCTGCCGGCCGAAACTCCCGAGGATCTTTCAGAATCCCCCGAAGGACTAGAAGGGAAATGGGTCGAGTGGGACAAGCAGGTTTCGGATCTGCTGGGCAAGCTGTATGAGTCAGATTTAACTCTGGAACAGCAGCAGCAGACTTTGACTGCACTGCAGGCAAAAATTACAGAAGCAAAAGGTCAGGCCGCTCTGGCAGACTACTCCAGCCGTCTGCAAAGACGTGTTGAGATCGCCGATGCAGTGCTCAAAACCTTAGGACAAGACCTGGGAGCTGTCAAAGCAGCACAGCTGAAGGCACAGCAGGACAAGTTGGCAGCAGCAGCGAAAGCGCTGACAAAATACCTGGGCACGTTAGACAATGGCAATGGCTGGGTCGAATATCTGCAGTTGAACGAACTTCAGAAGGAAGTCAAGAACAGCTATTCCGAAGTAGAATTGCTTGATCTTTTAAAATCGCTGAAAGCAAAGTTCGAATCGCGCGGTGCACTTGAAGATGCAGAGCAGCGAAAATTCTTTAACCGGGATCAATTCAAAGACCTGGAAAAATCGGTATCTGCATTCCTGGCAGACGCTCAGGGAGAAGGCAAGAAAGTTGATGCCAGCCAGGTGCGTCAGGAGTTGAAAGCACTGGTAACGAACCTGGAAGAATACGAAGCCACTCAAAGCGGTAAAAATGCCTTTGAAGCACGCAAGGCTTATGCCCAGTTGCGTCAGGAACTGGAAGGTGGTCTGGGACCATTAACGGATGCACTGCGGAATAATTACTTTAACTACAACTTGCGTGTGATGGTTGCTGAGGATTTCATTAACCGTCTGATCAATGACAGTACTTGTGAAAAAGGCCCTGTGGTCGATTGTATTCTAGGGGCTTATGTCACCGGCAATCAGGCAACCACAACGGAAGTCGGAGTCGATTTCAAGCCCAGCGATACGACACTTCGCTTTGACTTGACACTGTCTGGTATTACCAACAGTGAAACATCCGGTACGACTAATCAGGCTACCATTTATACTTCAGGTCATCATCAGATCTGGGGTGGAAAAGAAATCAACTTTGATGGCGATACCTTTACCACAGAGCCTGCCTGGGTTCAGGTAGATGCGAATAATACCACGGTGGGAGCCAGCACAAAACTGGATCGGATTCCGCTGTTATCAAGTCTGGGACGAAGCATGGCTTACCGTCGCACCGAAGAATTACGCGGTGAAGCAGAAGCCATTGCTGCTCAAAGAGTACGTGATCGAGTCCGTCCTCGCTTTGATGAAGAAGTGGATGAACGCATCGCTCGTTCCAATGAAAAAGTGGGTGGCGAATTGAATAAACGTCTGAAAGATAACGGCCTGTTCCCTTCAGCACGCAGCTATGCTTCCACTGACAGTCATCTCTATGTTCGTACTCGCTTGATGGATACCGGTGAATTGGCAGCCAATTCGCCTCCACTTTCGATCTCTGCGAAAGACAGCGTTGTTCTGCAATTGCACGAGTCTGTGATGAATAACAGCCTCTCACGCATGGCTTTGGAAGGTCGCAAAATTTCTGATCAGGATCTGATCACAGAATTCGAAAAATCGATTACTGATCTTCTGGATCGAAAAGTGACTCTGCAACGACCTCCTGTAGATCCGGACAAAGGACCCAATATTCTGGCATTCGATGAAAAAGACCCGATTCGAGTTCAAATTACCGATAACACTTTGAACATCATTCTGCGTTGCGGTTTCGAGCAAAAAGGTGAAACCGCAGTACCAACTCAGATCATTACGGTTCCTCTGCATTTCAAAGTGGAAGGGGACAAGATCCACATCACCCGAGGAGACGTCAAGTCCTCTCCGGTAGTGCGTCCTGATCGCATTGCAGCACAGATTGCCCGTGCTGGTGTTGTTCGCAACAAGATGGAAAAGGCGTTCCCGGATCGTGTCGAAGATTCTCAGGTTAAAGCCAAACTGGAAAACCGGAACGTGTTTCTGAACATCACCGGTATTGATGCCAAAGATGGCTGGTTGACTCTGACTGTCGGCAACGATTTGACAGTGGAGAAAATTGAAGCAGAACTTCCACCAGCCGTGGAAGAAACTGCTGCAGCAAAATAAACCGACACGCTCGGCTTAATAAAATGCGAAAGAGGCGAATCGTTTGGTTCGCCTCTTTTTTTACGTAGCGTATTCACTCTTCAGAGATCGCCGTTGGCCCGAATGTCTTTCAGATGATATAATCAGTTCGAATATCAGCGGGCAAAAATGTGGACGACAAACTCTTACTTCTTTTGACGCATTCAAAAGGAAGCCCATCAAAATCAATTCCGGCAGGATTAATAATCGATGTCATCCGCTTCGATGGCTTCCAGCATAATCAGATCGTAGCGCAGACTGGCATCTTTTCCGAACAGCTGGTTGAAGGTCGTGTCTGCTTCGATCTGACTGTCGATGTCGACTTTCAGCAGAATGCGATGCTTCGGGTCTAGCGTGGTCTCTTTGAGTTCACTGGCAGTCATCTCACCCAGACCTTTGAAGCGACCAATTTCGAATTTTCGATTCGCAGCGAAAGACTCTACGATTTCTTCCTTCTGGACGTCATCCTGCGCGTAATATTTTTCATTACCCACCTTGATGCAATACAAGGGAGGCTGTGCGATAAACAACTTGCCCTGTCGAATCAGTTCCCGCATATGGCGAAAGAAGAAGGTGAGCAGCAATGTGCTGATATGGTAACCGTCACTGTCGGCGTCCATCAGCAGGATGATGCGGTTGTAGCGCAGGTTGAGAATTTCAAAGTTGGCACCGATGCCTGTTCCCAGCGTTTCCACCAGATCCTTGATTTCCTGGTTCCCCATGATTTTGGAGATCGACAGCGATTCCGTATTCAATACTTTTCCACGCAGAGGCAAAACCGCCTGAATACGGCTGTCGCGCCCCATCGCAGCGGTCCCGCCGGCAGACAGACCTTCTACAAGAAAGAGTTCCGATTCTTCCGGCTTGTTCGAGCGACAGTCAAGCAGTTTGCCCGGTAATGTTGATTTCCGGTTCGTTACCGATTTTCGACGTACTTCTTTTTGCGCATCGCGGCTGGCCATTCGGGCGCGTGCAGATAACACAATGCGGCCGACAACCGCATCGGCAATGCTCGGGTTGTTATTCAGCCAGGTCTCCAGCAGCGGCCGCACAATGCCTTCTACAAAATTGCTGACTTCGGGGTTGTTCAGCTTTTCTTTTGTTTGTCCCTGAAACATCGGATCGTTATGGAAAACAGAAATCAGACACAGCACGCCTTCGCGAATATCTTCCGTCGTAATCGCCAGACCCTTGTGTTTGATGTCATGCACGTCCATGTAATTTTTGACTGCTTTGGCAATGCCGGATCGCAGACCACTTTCGTGCGTGCCCCCGGCATGAGTGCGAATTCCGTTGACATAACTGCGAACCTGCTCGTCTGTCGCATCGGTCCAGCGCATGACCATTTCGACACGGATATGCTCGTCTTCCTTCTCCGCGAAAAACAACTGCTCGTGAACCGGTTTTTTCTGCTGTTCCTGGGTCAGTTTTTCCAGATACCCGCGAAGTCCTTCCGGATGCGAAAGTTCGTAAGTCTCTTTTTTCACTTCGTCTCGAAACGTAATCTTCAGTCCGCCGTGAATAAACGCAACATCTTCCAGGTGTTGTCGAATTGTATCCGCGTTGAAATGCACGCGGCGGAAAATATCATCGTCCGGGCGGAAATAGATCTCGGTGCCATGTCCGCGAAACGGTTTGACTTTTTTAACGGGCGTGGTTGGTTTCCCCCGTTTATAGCGTTGCATGAATTGATACCCGTCGCGAACCACCGTGGCAATCATCTCTGATGACAGCGCATTCACGACCGAGGAACCGACACCATGCAAACCACCACTCCGCGCGTAATTCTTATCAGAAAATTTTCCACCGGCGTGCAGTGTTGTCAGAATCAGTTCCAGAGCCGACTTCTTGGTTTTGGTGTGCTGATCGACGGGGATGCCGCGCCCGTTGTCTTTGACACTGCACGAGGCGCCGTCTTTATGCAGCGTGACCACAATTGTGTCCGCTTCCTTCGCCAGATATTCATCGACCGAGTTGTCAACGATTTCCCAGAGCAGATGATGCAGCCCCCGGGTATCAACTCCCCCAATATACATGGAAGGGCGTCTGCGCACCGCTTCCAGTCCTTCCAATACTTCGATGTCGTCAGCGGAATATTTTTTTGCGTCAGTTGCCATAATAGTTGTGGTGGATTTCTCTAAATAATCTGCAAAATAGAAGTGATCTTATATGAGACCGGTGATTCGTCTGTGGAGATAGTATACCGTTAGTTTACTCCTCTGCGTCTCCTAATTCATCCCAGTCGACAATTTCAATTGGCGGATACAATATTTCAGCAAAGCCGCTTCTCTGGCTGGTTTTCACCCCTTTGCCGCCTCGCGAAGTGACACCATATTTCATTTGCCCAAAGGTCATTTTTTTGTCGCTGGTATTGATGACTCGCAAACAGTCACTCGGTCGAGACAGCTGCAGAACGCCGATCACCGAGTCACCTTTTTCAAGCTTAATTCCTCTGACCCCTTTTCCTGCATTGGAGAGCAAAGCTGCTTCTTCAATGGCACAGTGCAGGATGCGGGCGTTCTTTGTGGCAATAAACATCGTTTCGGCTTCTTCGACCAGGCCGGCATAAATGACACGATCTTCTTTCGCCAGCCGACAGTATTTGCGGCCTGCTTTGGTGGAAGGGGTACGAAACAGACTGAATGAGATCCGCATGATCTGGCCTTTTTCGGTGACAATCAGAACATGCGGGGTGGGAATCGGTTGTTTCCGGGTGGTTTTGTCTTCGGGTGTGAAGCGGCTGTCAGTAGTCAGGGCGGCGACCAGATGCGCACCATCGCTCATACGCGCATGTTTGGAAAGCGGTTCGCCATATCCGGAGGAAACAGGCACCTGCTCTATCGGCAGCGTATAAGCCACTCCATCGCTGGAGAAAAAGACCACATTATCGAGCGTACTTCCCGGCGTGACTGCCAGCACGCTGTCCCCTTCGCGGGTGCGCGTTTTGTCGAGTTCCCGCGTTTCGCCTTTTGTTTTCAGGCGACCTACCCGTTTAATCCAGCCCTCTCTGGAGACAACCACATTTGTGTTTTCCCGGACAATATACGCCTGGGGATCGAACTCGGCAATTTCCTCCGAAGAACCAAGCTTGGTTTGTCGTTTTTCAGGAAACGCCTCCGCCAGTTCAGTGAGTTCATTTTCGACGACTTTCCAGAGTTGTTTGTCGGACGCCAGAATCTTGCGGATTTTATTGGCTTCGGCCTCTTTTTCTTCCAGCTCTGCACGAATCGTATTAATTTCTAGTTTGGAAATTCGATAAAGCTGCAATTCGAGAATGGCCATCGTCTGAATTTCATCCAGCGGAAAGTTGGCCATTAACTTCTGCGCTGCATCCTGCTTGCCATTACTGGCGCGAATTAACTTTAACGCTTTATCCAGGTCGTTAAAGATAATCTCAAAACCTTTGAGGATATGAATCCGCCGTTCGAGCATTTCTAGTTGAAATTCGAACCGGCGACGGACCGACACAAAACGAAAATCCAGAAAGTACTGCAGCATTTCTCTCAAATCGCAGCGCCGGGGGACGAGCACTGCAGATTCATCGGGTACCAGGCAGGTCAGGTTCACCGAAAAATTCTGCTCCAGATTCGTGTGCTTATACAGATAAGCCAATACGGTTTCGGGGTCGGAATCGGCTTTGATTTCCAGTACGATTTTCAAGCCGTTCTGGTCGTCTGTTTCGTCGGCCACATCCACCAGTTGCGGAAGTTTTCTCGACTCGACAATCCCACCAATTTCCGAAAGCAGTGAACCTGTCTCGACCCCGTAAGGGACCGAATAAATGATAATGCGTCTGTCCCCTTTGGAACGACCGTCAGATTCAGGTTTCCATTCTCCCCGGACTTTCACCGGGCCGCGCCCTTCTTTGTAGACGGTGGTCAGAGAGCGTTTGTCCGTAACAATGCGGCCTCCGAGTGGAAAGTCGGGCCCCTTGATATATTTCATTAATTGCGCGACGCTCGCATCCTTATTATGGATGAGAAATGTACAGGCCTTAATCACTTCCCCCAGATTATGGGGAGGAATATTCGTCGCCATGCCAACGGCGATTCCGTGGACCCCGTTGACCAGCAGATTGGGAAACCGCGCGGGCAGAACGACAGGTTCATTACGCGTTCCATCGTAATTCGGACGCATCTCGACTGTTTGATATCGCAGCTCATTCATCAGGTGCTCGGCGATGCCCGTCAGCCGGGCTTCAGTATAACGGGCTGCTGCTGCCGGCAGCCCCATGATCGAGCCGAAATTTCCCTGTCCGTTCACGAGCGGACTTCTCAGGTTGAAGTCCTGAGCCAGCCTCACCAGCGCGTCATACACGGAAGCATCCCCGTGCGGATGGTAATTACCGGTCGTATCCCCGCAAATCTTGGCACACTTACGTGGCTTCGCGCTGGCCACGAGATGCAGGTCGTGATACATCACATATAAAATACGGCGTTGTACCGGTTTAAGGCCGTCACGGACGTCTGGTAAGGCCCGGGACGTGATCACCGACATCGCGTAATTGAGGTAGCGTTTCCGAGTTATCTCACTAATCGGAACATATTCGATACGGTCGGTTTCAATGCTGGCTTGTCCATTCGTATTACTGTTTTTGCCGGAATTGGCTGATTTTCGCTTAGCCAAAGGTCTCTCCAAAAAATTGATAACGCGGCCCGAAAAATAGCGGCGGGCTGTCTTATTAATATCCGTTCGAACTGAATAGCTCTAGTTCAAAATTCGGGTCATTTCACATGGTAGCTTAAGGAAAATAGTTTGATTTTATTGCTTGTGTAAAGATTAAGGATTGTACCTGTTGAATCGGTTATTTAACAGATAACGCCACTCGTAACCCGTTAAATAGACCATAATTCGGGAAAATAGGACGAATCGTCATTGTAGTTACAAAATGACTCATTCCGACGATTCCTGCCAGCCGAAATTTGGACTAGTGGCTTTCGTTTTGAGAGGGTCACAGGCTGGCGATTGAAACTTACAAAGTTGACCGAAGACCTGAAAAGTCGAATTTCGAGAAATTTG
>NZ_CALFPF010000175.1 GCF_937919775.1 uncultured Gimesia sp. | reverse complement strand
GCTCGACACCGGCCTCGGTTCACCCACCGCGATGATCTTTGGTACGGAAAGCAATTTTCCTGACCGCTTCAAAAACGCGCTGTATATCGCCGACTGGCAGAACGGACGCATCCTGCTCGTCGATCTGATTCCTGTCGGCGCCAGTTATACCTGCCAATACGAAGTTTTTCTCGAAGGGGGGCCGCTCAACGTCTGCGACATGCAGTTCGGTCCCGACGGCGCGCTTTATTTCATCACCGGCGGTCGCGGTTCGCAATCGGGACTTTATCGCGTGACGCCAACGGCAAAACAAAAGACAAAATCGACGGCCCCTGTGATTAACGAGAAAACAGAAGCCCTGGCGTTGACGGCACGAAAACTAAGGCGTCAGATCGAACAGTATCAAACGAAACCAGTAGCCGACATCAACTTACTCTGGCCTCATCTGAGTAGCGAAGATCGCTGGCTTCGTTTCGCTGCTGGACGGGCGATTGAAAACCAGGATGTTTCGCAGTGGCGAACAAAAGCGCTGGAAGAATCACAGCCCAACGCAGCCATCGCCGGGTTGATCGCATTGTGCCACAAGGGAACTGCCGCGGACAAGGACGCTGTCCTCGCAGCGCTGAACCGCATCGATCTGAGTCCGTTAAAACAACAACAGCTACTGGCCCTGCTACGGGCCTACCAGCTCTGTTTCATTCGACTCGGCGCCCCCACAGCAGCACAAACCAACATCATCAAACAACGACTGCAGCCGCTGTACCCGCATGTCACCAGCAGCGCCAATCACCTGCTCTGCGACCTGCTGGTTTATCTGAAAGACGAATCCGTTGTTCCCCAAACTGTCAAGCTGCTCACCGACACATCGACACAGGAAGAACAGATTCGGGCCGCCCGAACACTGACACACGCCCGACAAGGCTGGAACAAAGATCTGCAAGGCAAATTCCTCGCCTGGCTGGCACACGCCCGCACCTTCAGTGGCGGCAAGCAGATCACCGAGCGTATGCGTGATATCCGCGTCGACTTTTTAGACACGCTCACCGAACAGCAGCGTCAGGAGTTCAGTCAAGAAATCGCGGCTCTGGATAAACCACTGGTCGAGGAAGAAACCGGCCCCGCACGCCCCGTAGTACAGGATTGGAAACTCGATGATTTCGAATCACATCTGGCATCGGTCACAACCAATCGCTCCTTTAACAACGCCCGACAGGCGCTGTTAGCCGCCAATTGTCTGAAGTGTCATCGCATCGGCGCGACCGGGGCCCAGGTCGGCCCTGATCTAACGAGTGTCGGAAAACGCTTCGACAGCCGCGCCATTCTGGAATCGATTATCGCGCCCTCTAAAGTGATGGACGAAAAATATCTTTACACGGTTTATATCCTCACCAGCGGAAAAATTGTGACCGGACGCCCCGTTGGCGTCAGTAAAACGACGATCACCGTCGAAACCGATCCCGTCAGACAGACCACTGTCCCTGTGCTCCGCGAAGACATTGAAGAAGCGGTCCTCTCCAAAACTTCGCCGATGCCGGCCAGCCTGATAAACGTCCTCACACAGGAGGAAATACTGGATCTGTTGGCTTACCTCAAAGCGGGCGGCGACCCGCAAGCGGAAGCGTTTCAGAAACAGAAATAACTCAAAACGGGAGTGAACGGAACATGTCTGCGATCCATTGTGTGAACCATCTGGGCCTCTTCTTGTTTTTATTCAGCAACTCCGTCGTTGTCTCCGCCGCCGATCCGGTCAACCTCAACAGTCTGCCCTCCGATTTAAAAGTCCCCGCGGTCACACACGAACCACCGCAGGCCGGAAAACGGGTCTGGCAGACGAATCCCGGATTTGAACAGACCGAAATCGCACACGCGCTGTATCTTCCTCCGGACTGGAAACCCGGCGAAAAGTATCCGGTGATCATGGAATACCCGGGGAACGGCGGCTTTTCGAATTCCCTCGGTGATCGCAGTCAAGGCCGCGTGCAGGACTGCAAACTCGGCTATGGTTTATCGGGCGGCACAGGCATGATCTGGGTCAGCCTCCCTTTCGTCGATCCCAAATCTGGCAAGCACGCCCTCAATTGGTGGGGCGATCCTGATGCCACCGCCGCCTACTGCAAACAGACGGTTGCTCGGATTTGTAAGGAATTCGGCGGCGACCCGAACGCGGTTTTTCTCACCGGATTCTCACGCGGCGCCATCGCCTGCAACTATATCGGTCTGCGTGACGATGAGATCGCAGCCCTCTGGAAAGCCATGCTGCCTCACAGTCATTACGACGGCGTGCGCAAATGGAATTATCCCGATAGCGACGCTGCGTCCGCCCGCAAACGACTGGCGCGACTCGGCTCACGCCCGCAATTTATCAGCCAGGAACAGAGTATCCGCGCGACGGAAGCGTATCTCAAAGATTCAAACTCCCAAGGCCAGTTCACCTTCCTGTCACTCCCTTATCCCAATCATTCCGACGAATGGGTGTTGAAAGAGATCCCCGCACGAACCCGAGCCCGCCAGTGGCTCGCTGAACAACTCAAACACTGAGTGTCGTTGATCTCTGCCCCGCGGTAAGATAGATTGAAGGACACACTTTCATTGCGACTGAGGAGAAAAAATCGAATGGCGCGTCCACTGCTGCGGACTCTGTTTTCACTGGCAATCAGCTTCACTTCCGTTTTGTTCTCGATGATGACTGTAAATGCCGAGGAGCAAAAACGGCCGCACATTCAAATCCGCGGCATCTATGGCGGCGTGCCCGATCAATTACTGGATCAGAAAAAGACGTTACCCGAGCTGGGCATCAATGCGGTCTTTACGGGCTCGGGAAGCTTGACGCAGGAACGCATCGCGTTATTGAAACAACAGGGCGCGAAAGTGTTTGCTGAATTCAATACCATGCACGTTGCCAATTATCTCAAAGACCATCCGGATGCCAGCCCGATTGGCGTCGATGGAAAAGTCTGTCCGGCTCCGCAGGGCTGGCAGGGAATCTGCCCGACACATCCCGGCTATCGCCAATATCGGATGGACGAATTCCGCAGAGTGCTCAAGGAATTTGAAATCGACGGCATCTGGCTCGATTATCATCACAGCCACGCCAGTTGGGAACGCGCGGTCCCCGATCTGCCCGACACCTGTTTTTGTGAGCGCTGCCTGAAACAGTTTCAGCGGGAAACGAAAGTTTCACTGCCTGATGCCCCCACCTCTGAACTCTCCACGCTCCTGTTGGGAAAACAGAAAGCAGCCTGGGTCCAGTGGCGCTGTGATGTGTTTACCGACTGGGTCCGCGAGTTCCGTGCGATTATCAAGGAAACACGACCGCAGGCTCTATTGGGGACGTTTCACTGCCCCTGGTCTGACACCGATTTCAACGGCGCACTCAAAAACAAACTCGCCATCGATCTGAAAGCGCAGGCACCATACGTCGATGTGTTCAGCATCATGCCTTATCACGCGCGTTTCAATCATCCAGAGGACCCCGCCTGGATCTCGCGTCAGACCGCCTGGCTGGGCAAACACCTGAGTATCAAAGGGGAACCGGGAGAACGGCATAAAATCTGGCCGATCGTCCAACTTTCAGACTGGGGCGAAACAGTGCCCGTGGAACAGGTGCATTCGGTTTTGGATCACGGCACGCGATTGCCGGCGACCGGAGTGATGGTCTTCCGCTGGGGTTCGCTGCACCCGCAAACAGATAAAGTAGACGCGATGATCGAATATTACCAGGCTATCAAACCGTAGACGTCTGGTTTTGTTTTCGTTGACAATCTGACTCGCGCGATCTATAACCGACGCGGATACTAACCAACCCGCAGCAGGACCGATCGCGACCATGTTGACTGTACTCTCTCCCGCCAAATCGCTGGATCTGGAACCGCAAAAACAGACCTCGAAATTTTCGACGCCGGAATTTCTGGATGAGGCAGAGCGACTCGTCATTAAGCTGAAGCGGATGTCAAAAAAGTCATTGAGCGCGCTGATGGGAATCAGCGCTGATCTGGCTGAACTGAATCACAGCCGCTTCAATCAGTGGTCACGCCCTTTCTCCGCGACAAACGCAAAGCAGGCAGTGCTGATCTTCAATGGGGACGTTTACCAGGGGCTACAGGCAAAACAGTTTAAGGCGCGTGACCTCGCCTTCGCGCAAGACCATCTGCGAATTCTCTCCGGGTTGTACGGCGTTTTACGTCCGCTGGATCTAATGCAGGCCTATCGTCTCGAAATGGGAACCAGCCTCGCGACGCCCCGCGGCAAATCGCTGTACGATTTCTGGGGCGACAAAATCACAAAGTCGCTCAATGCGGAACTTGTAATGCACAAGCAGAAAACACTGGTCAATCTGGCCTCGAATGAATATTTCAAAGCGGTCAGACCTCGATTACTGGACGGCCCCGTCATCACGCCGGTCTTCAAGGAAATCAAAGACGGCAAGTCTCGTACGATTGCTTTGTTCGCGAAACAGGCCCGCGGGCGGATGGCGGCCTGGATCATTCAGAACCAGATCGAAGCCCCCGCACAACTGACCGAATTCAATTTAGATGGTTATGAATATCAGGCTGATGAATCGACGGCAGAGAAATTAACCTTTTCCCGTCCTCAGCCGCCACCGGTCGGAAAAAAATAACAACCCCTTATTAGAGAAACAAAGTCCCATGACTGTGATCGCACCCCATCAGCAACTCGACCAGATGATTACCGGCTATTGGTCATCACAGGCGATTTACGCCGCGGCCAGCCTGGGAATTGCCGACCTGTTGACAGCAGGACCGCAAACGGCGGAGCAACTGGCGACTGCTACAGATACGAATGCCGGGGCGCTCTATCGCCTGTTGCGTGCGCTGGCGAGTGTGGGCATCTTTGCTGAAAATGCACAACAGGAATTTGCGATCACGCCATTAGCCGAATGCTTGCGGGGTGATGTCCCGGGTTCCAAACGGGCGCTGGCCATGATGTCGGGCGACGAACATTTTCGGGCATGGGGTGAAATTCTCTTCAGCATTCGGACCGGCAAAACGTCGTTCGATAAAGTGTTTGAAAAACCGTTCTTCGAATATCTGCCGGAACATCCCGATAAAGCGCAGATTTTTGATCAAGCAATGACCGGCATTCACGGCAGGGAAACCGACGTCATCCTGCAATCGTATGATTTTTCAGAAATGAAAACCCTGCTGGATATCGGCGGCGGTAACGGCTCGAACATCACAAGTATTCTCAACAAATACCCGGACATGCAAGGCACTCTGTTCGACCTGCCGCATGTCGTCGAACGGGCGCAACCCCATATCGAGCAGGCAGGACTCAGTAACCGCTGTCACCTTGTCGGTGGCAGTTTTTTTGAATCCGTCCCCGAAGGAGCAGACGCGTATTTCATGCGTCACATTATTCATGACTGGGACGACGAAAAATCGCTCACCATTCTCCGTAACTGCCATACTGCGATGCCGGAACACAGTAAGCTACTGGTTGTCGACAGTGTGATTCCCGCGGGAAACGAGCCGTTCGCCGGCAAGTTTCTGGATCTGGTGATGCTGCTGATTCCCGGCGGCAAGGAACGCACGGCTGAAGAATTTCGGTCTCTCTTTGAACAAGCGGGCTTCGAACTGATACGCATTATTCCTACAAAATCGGAACTCAGCATCATCGAATGCATCAAACGCTGATCCAAGGTTTCGTGAGTCTTGTCAGGGAAAACGAATCGAGCAACCCGCGCCCATAAAGTAGCCGTCGGCGGCATCATTCAAACCGACGCCGGCACTCACGTCGAGCTGCAGGTTATTGTTGATCAGATACGTGAAACCGGCGTCAAAATAGTGCTGTGTCTGCGCCGTCGTCGCGCCACTGGGAATGAGTGCGAACCATTCGGTAAACGCTCCTAACTTTTTCGACAGCGTATATCCCACGGAACAGGATTGCGCGAATTCCAGATAGGATTGGCCGCTTGTGTCTACGGTGCGATATCCTTGAGTAGAAGCCGCAATCGAAAGGAAATCGTTGAGATCCCAGGAATAGATCCAGTCAATGCCCGGATCGACCTGATTCGACGTGAACGCAGGACTGCCTGTCGGAACACTCATCGACACGATGATCGCCATTTCGGGCAGGAGGCCCGTCTGGGGCGTCAAAGCAAACTGGAGTGCGAGATCCAGGTCCTGGGTTCCAAAGGTCGTATTCTGAAACGTGCCTGCCTCGGTGCTTTGCTGCAGGGGAGAAAAATCGATACGAAATTCGAGCCAGTCCACCAGAATTCCCTGCCGAAACAGGAATTCGCCGAACGACTGATAACGGACATCCAGGCCCCCCGCTTTGCTGTCGAGATAGGTATATCCGAACTCAATCTGAGTAACCCCTTTGCCCACAGTCACAGAGGTCGAGGTAAAATTGGGACGATCCGTCACCAGTGGTTGATCCAGTTGAGGACCGCCGGAACAACCGGTCCCCTCACTCCACTGAAAGAGCGTGCCACACTCGGGGGAAAAGAAAAGTCCCTTGCGAACGCAGACTTGACTTTGCTCCTCTCCCGTCTCTGCCAGTGTTGTTCCCAGCTGGCTCTGCTCAAACAAGATCTGTTCGCTGTCTGCAATCAAATAACAAGGGCAGCAAATCATCGCGAAAAATGTTAACATACAGAGCAAGCTATGAATCCGATGTCTGTTCATCGTGGTGGCTCTCTGCTGAAACTTTCATCTAATAGTCAATGACCCCGAGTGATGTCATGTCAGCCTGATCTCGCTCAACGAATCTTGTTAAAATGAAACGGAGACCGCTACTCACTTTGAGTTACTGGAAGCTGATCTTCTGCCAGCGCTGCCCGGTAGTCTGCCTGTTCTTTGAAATACAGCAGTTTCGCATCTACGGCTTTTTCTGCGGACTCAACCGCATATTGTTCGCGCAAAGTCACTTTCAACAGATCAGACAAGCCTTCTTCGAAGTTGCGGCGCTCCCGACGTGCCAGATCTTCTGCATAACCAACGGCCTGCTCAGCCTGGTAAGCCTGTTTGTAAGCCCCGATTAACCCAGCGTAGGCATACTCGACTTCAGCAATAATTTTCTCTTCGGTTAATTTTCGCTTGGCATTGAGCTGCGAGATCTTGCCGCTCACCGACTGAATCTTCCCGCGGGCTTTGCGACGTTCAATCGGAACATCCACGTACAGCATTGCATCGAGTTGAAATGGGCCTTTATCATTCTTGGGATCAGTTCGATAACCAACATCCTGAGCGGCCGACATTACTAAATCCACCGCCGGAAGAGTGTCATTCATGGCCTCGGAGTGATCAATATCCAATTGATGCCGTAATAGATCGAGTGCATAAATTTCCGGCCGTTGTTCCAGTGCCAATCTGGCATCGGACTCAACCCGTTCTGGCTCGATCTCCTTCAATTCTGGAAAAACAGGAATCATATCAGGACCTGGAATCAGCGGTTCACCGGTTGAATCACGATAGTATAACGAAAGCTTGACTGCCGCCTGTTGTAATTTTCGTTCTGCAAAGGCACGCTTCCCTGAACGCTCAGCAACCAATCGTAAGTTATCAGTTAATTCCGGTGGATCGAGAAATCCATTTTCAACCTGTAAACACCGGTCAGAAAACGTAGCGCCTGCCGGTCAAAAAACGTAGCGCTG
>NZ_CALFPF010000174.1 GCF_937919775.1 uncultured Gimesia sp. | reverse complement strand
ATATCTCAAATCTACAATCCATCAAATCATATCTCTCAGTATCAACTGTTAAGTTTTGCCTGTGGCAAATATTCAAGAGCATTTCGTTTTTCTAAATCCTGATTTGTCATCTGAAATTCGTATGGCATTAAATCTGGATTTCGGACTAGAATCCTACCCATATTAGATAGCGAGTTGGACGTCATGATGACTCCTCTAAAAAAACATAATCAAAGTTGGTGTTCTGGCTTGAAGGAGGGACCTACATTGGGCAAGGCATTTGGAGTACTGGCCTGTACGACGCTTATCGCAGCGTCAATGTGGCTGGCCAATCTTGGCAACACGACCAGGAAGGTCGCTGCGGATGTCGAGAAAGATGGCCAACCGATCTCTGAGCGTCAACAACGCTCGGCTCGTTACTATCTGAGTCTGGGAACTCAATATTACGAGAGAGGACAATTCGCTGAAGCGGTAGAAGTGCTCGAAAAAGCTTCTGTCTCTCCCGGACGATTGTCCTCTGCAGAGTTTCGCAAGATGAACGAGTACCTCGGTCGTGCTCGTCAGCGAGCAGCTGCACCCCAGGGAAAACAGATTGTCCGGGCACAGTCTCCCGCCTCCGATACCGAATTTAATACAAACTTTTCGAGCGGCACAGGCAAGTCTCCGGAAGAGATGAAACTGTTGTCCCGTCAGTTACTTCAGTCTGCCCGTGAAGACCTCAAACTGAACGAATTTGCCAAAGCACGCCAGAAAGCAGGGCAGGCAGCTGCCATGCGATTAGAGTACGGCCCGTTTGATGAACGTCCGGAACAGGTCCTGGCTTCAATCGCACGTGCAGAACAACGAACTCAGAAGAGCTCTCCGATTCAACAGGCTGGCGGATTTTCCGATAACGATTCGAGAATCATGCAGGTTGCCGATACACAGGAACCAGCCAATGACAATCCTTTTGCAAAGCCGGTTGCGAATCCTTTCGATGGAAGTCAGACGAAAAAACTGACAGAGAAAGAACAGGCTGCTGTATTACTGAAACAGGCCCGTCAAGCGTTGAATTCCGGTAACTATGATGATGCCCGAACACTCGCGATCCAGGCACAGGATTATGATGTTGCCTATAAACTCTTTGAAGAACGTCCTCAACACATTCTGGCTGAAATCGAACGCAAAACCGGTGCTAAAATCTTTGCCGGTCAATCGACTCCTTCAACGCCGATTGCACAAACCTCACCAGGACCAGGATCTGCCAACAAAGACCGGGCAGCCAAACTGCTGGAGCAGGCCCGCGCTGAAATGCAGTCTGGCCATTACGATTCTGTTCGCGAACTGGCAGTTCAGGCAAGTCAACTTGAAGACGTTGCCTATCGACTGTTTGACGATCGACCGGAACTGGTACTCGACGAAATTAAGCGTGCCCAGTCTGGTAATTCACTCGCAGATAACAATCCCGGAACTCCGGTAGCTGTTCCCGCAGGACCTTCCAAAGGACAGGCAACAGAATTATTACGTCTGGCTCGTCTGGATATTAAAAAACGCGACTTTGACAGTGCCCGCCAGAAAGTGCAGCAGGTGCAACAATTACAGGTTTCTTACGACCTGTTTGATGACCGTCCGGAACTGGTTCTGGCAGCCATCGATCGTATTTCTGATGAAGCAGCCACGATTTCGGGAATTAAAGGATTACAGCAGAATCAGGATGCGGTCCGACCTCGAATCAATCGTTTGATGGAACAGGCTCAACTTGCCTTGCAGCAGGGAAATAAAGACGAAGCCCTGATGCTGGCCTCATCTGCACAAAAACTGGCTCAAACTCTGGATGTCCAATTTGCGCCCGACAGTGAATCTCCTGCCGCCTTCATTCAACGTGTTGGTGTCACTTCAGAAGCCCGGCTGAATCCTGGGACTTCTCAATCGACCGACGGCAAATCGAATCCGGAATACGCACGACAACTGGTAGCTTCTGCACGCAACGATCTTGCCAAAGGCCAGGTGGAAGAGGCACGTCAAAAAGCGGAAATTGCACAAAAAATTGACACAGCATACTCTCTGTTTGAAGACCGTCCAGAACAGGTTCTGGCTGACATCAGCAAGATGGCAGGCCAACCCGGAGGGCTTTCACGCGATGAACTTTACGCTGCAGAAAATGAACGCAAAAAACAGTTCTCTCAGAAACTGATTGCTCAAGCCAGAACAGATCTTAAGGCTGGCCGCTTTGAGTCGGCTCAGGTGAATGCTCAGGAAGCATTAAAAGTCGGCGTGGATTTCAAACCAGGTGAGGATAGCCCACAGGCAATCCTGCGTGATCTGGAAACGAGAATGGGCGCACAATCCGGCCCGGTAGCTCGCGTGAAAAGAAACGATGCCAGCGAGATCGCCGTAATTCATCCCGGTGCATCCGCTCTGGAATTGTATAATCTGGGAATGCAACGACTTGGCGAAGGAAACCGCGAAGCCGCTTACCAGTCATTTCTGGCAGCTTATCAGTCTGGTGAAAAACTTGACTCTCACCGTGCACAACAGCTTCAGGATGCGGTTCGCGAATTGGCTCCTTCCCGGTCTGATAAAATCAAACTGGTTAAGAATCAGACAGAATCGACAGATCCGGTAACAGGCTCTAAAGAACCCAGCACGATTGATCTGGTTGAACAGAAACAGGCAATTGAGTTCAGTCGCCTGCGATCAGACGTTCTGAATGCGATCTTCAAAGCAGAAAGAATGCGTGAATCTGCTCCGACGGAAGCATTGGGGATTATCGACCAGACGATGGCTAAAGTCGAAAATTCGAGCCTCAATAAAAAATCAACGTCTACCCTGATTGGTTCTCTGCAGCGGACTCGTGAGTCAATCGACTCCTTCCGCAAGCAGGTGGCTCCCCTGGAAGAGTTGAAGAAACGCAACCAGGAAGTAGAAGAATATATTGATTCCACAATCAAGAACAAAATCCGGGTTGAACAGGAACTTGCCGATCTGGTGCAGAAGTTTAACGAACTGCTCGATCAGCGTCGCTTTGCAGAAGCGGAAGTGGTTGCCAAACAGGCCAAGGATCTCGATCCGCAGAATCCTGTGACGGTCACCATGGAATGGAAAGCACGCTTCCTGCGACGTGAAACGTCAAATAACAACATGCGTGATCGCAAAGAGCAGAATGTCTGGTCACAGCTGAACGACGTGGAAGAAGCGTTGGCAGATGCCTACACTCCCGACATCAAATATGGTCATGATGCCAAGGAATGGGCAGAGCTCACAAAACGCCGCGATAAATATCATGCGAAAAACCATACCCAGAAAACAGAAAAAGAAATCCAGATTGAAGAGAGCCTGGACCGTCCTGTGAATCTGCAGTTCGAAGATGAATCTCTGGCAAACGTAATGAATAAAATCCAGGCGTTGACCGGCATTAACATCTTCCTGGACAGCCAGGGATTAGAGGAAGAAGGCGTCACCACTGATGCTCCCGTCACAATCAATGTGAATGGCATCAAGCTGAGAAGTGCATTGAACCTGCTTCTCGAACCCTTGAATCTTTCTTACACCATTAACAACGAAGTTCTGAAAATCACCAGTCGCATTCGTCAGCAGGGTACTCTGAATACTCAAACGTACCCCGTTGCAGACCTTGTCGTACCGATCCCGAACTTTGCCGCCAGCGGCAGTATGGGAAGCAATCCCTACAGTCAGATGGGGGCAGTCAGTTACGGGTCAGGTATTGGCGGAAATCAGGCCGCTCCCGGAAACTTCCAGGTTCCTGATCCCATGATGGGTGGTGTCCCCGGTTCCAATCCCTGGAACAATAACGGTGCCACAGCTCAGGTAGCCGGCGGTGGTTCGAATATCGACTTTGATTCACTCACAGAACTGATCGTCTCCACGGTCGAACCCGACTCCTGGGAAGAAATTGGTGGTGCCGGCAGTGTGAGACCTTTTGAAACAACATTGAGTCTGGTAATTCGTCAGACACAAAAAGTACACGACGAAATTGCCAACCTGCTCGAACAGTTACGAAGATTGCAGGATCTGCAAGTCACGATCGAAGTCCGGTTTGTGACCGTCTCCGACCGATTCTTTGAGCGAATTGGTGTCGACTTCGACTTCAACGTACAGGATACGGTTGGAAACCCCACAGTGACCAACACGGGATCTGCTGTTCCCGGATTTGGTCAGGCGACTGTGAATCAGGCGGGGCAAGGAGGTGGTCAGCAAGGTGGTCAGCAAGGTGGTCAGCAAGGTGGTCAGCAAGGCCAGACAACGTCTACCGGGCAGCCCGGTGGGCCGGGTGTTGCCCCCTTCAGTAACCCGCCGACACGAACACTGCTCAACTTCGATACCTGGCCCAAAAAAGGTACCGTAGTCGGAATGGCTTCTCCAGAAACGTTCACTCCGGACCTCGACGTTCAGTTCCGACAGGGATCATTTGAAATCGGTGTGCCTGAGTTCGGCAGCTTCAACGCAAACGCCGGTGTGAATGTTGGTCTGGCGATTCTGAGTGACATTGAAGCTTTCTTCTTCATCAATGCTGCTCAGGCAGATGAACGATCTAACCTGATGTTTGCACCGAAAGTGACACTCTTCAACGGTCAGGTTGCCTTTGTGACCAGTAACGTATCGCGGCCTTTCGTGATCAGTCTGGTACCAACCGTGGGTAACTTTGCTGTCGGGTTCACTCCTGTTATCGCAAATATTCCTGAAGGGGTCTCACTGACAGTCTCAGCTGTGATCTCTGCAGACCGACGTTATGTACGACTCTCAGTCAATCCAAACTTCACCAACGTGACCGACGTCTTTACCTTCTCCTTCCAGGGGGGCAGCGGCGGCGGCGGCCAACAAGGCCAGCAAGGTCAGCAGGGTGGCCAGCAAGGTGGCCAGCTTGGTCAGCAGGGTGGCGGAAACTTTGGTAACGGTGTGGGAGCGGGTCTCGGCGGTATCGGTGGTGCCGGTGGCGGTCAGCAGGGTGGCCAGCAAGGTGGTCAGCAAGGCCAGCAGGGTCAACAAGGCCAGCAGGGTCAACAGGGCGGTGGTCTGGGTACTACTACCATCCAGCAGCCGGTTGTTGAACAAGTGACTGTGACCACAACGGTTAGTGTGCCCGATGGTGGTACTGTTCTCCTGGGCGGTGTCAAACGACTCCGCGAAGGACGCAGTATGGCTGGTGTGCCGATTTTGAATAAGCTTCCCTACATCAGTCGTCTGTTCAAGAACACTGGTGTCGGACGTGAAACCGAAAGTCTGATGATGATGGTCACCCCCAGAATCATCATTCAGGAAGAAGAGGAAGAGGCACTCCTCGGATACTAATAGGAAACAGGAATCGTCTGGTTAGTCAGACGATTCCAGGAACTTGCAGATCGCGGGATCTGCAGTGGGGCTGATCGTCAGCAGCCCCGGGCTCTGGCCGTCGCGAATTCTCCCCCCCCTGATTCGCGGCGGCTTTTTTTATTTCTTAAAAGACACGGCAACTTCAGACCGCTTCCCGACAGAGGAATTCTGAATCGCTCTTGTGACGAACACCTGAAATCCATTAGACTCCTGTTGGCGTTGATGGAATCCCATTCCAATAATTGAAAAAAGGAATGTTAGTTGTGTTCTCAATAAAGACTTTTCTGATTGTAGCTGTCACTCTTATTTCTTCTGTTTTAATCGGGGCTGCAGCCGAAGTTCGAGCCCAGGCTCCTGAAGTATATCGTGTTAAAATGGAGACGACCAAAGGGACATTCTATATCGATGTCACTCGAAAGTGGTCTCCGAATGGGGCAGACCGGTTTTACAAACTGGTGAATTCCGGATTTTATAATGAGTGTGCTTTTTTTCGAGTGATTGAAGGCTTCATGGCTCAGGTGGGGATCAACGGAAATCCGGTGACGCAGCAGAAATGGCGCGAGCAGACGATTCAGGACGATCCCGTTTCGAAATCCAATCTCAGGGGTTATGTTTCATTCGCGAAAACAGGCGCCCCTGATTCACGGACGACGCAGTTTTTCATCAATTTCGGAGACAACCGTCGCCTGGATAAATACGGTTTTGCACCGTTCGGCTACATTTCCGCAGAAGGCATGAAAGTGGTTGATGCACTCTATTCAGGCTATGGTGAAGGTGCTCCCTCAGGCCGCGGCCCCGCACAGGGGCGAATCCAGGATGAAGGCAATCAATACCTGAAACAGGAATTTCCCCGACTGGATTACATTACCAAAGCCACGATTGTGCAGAAATAAAATTGTGCAGAAATAACGGGTCGTCGAAAGCCAGCCTGCGTCCAGATTTACCATGGTTAAATCGGATGCGCTCTAGTCAGTTAAATGAGGCTGAATGAATAACGCCTTTTTTTCGCCGGGTAAAGTAAAATCAAAACCGCAGCTTTGAAAAAAGGTATCTGAGGAAGTCACCACCATCACTTCCAGGATATTTCTTTGACGAGCCCTTTCCACACAGGCCGTCACGAGTTTTTTGCCGACGCCAATTCCCTGCCGATGCTCGGCAACGACCAGGCTGCGAATTTCCGCCAACTTGCGTGAGTAAATCTCCAGCGAGGCAAAACCGACGATTTCGTCATTTTCTTCGACCGCTACAAAGCCCGATTCCACCAGTACTTCCAGTTCATCCGATGTCCGAGGCAGAATTTTCTCCTGCTCCACAAAAGGGACAATAAACTCAGTCAGTTTGATGATATCATCCTGTTTTGTGGTACGTATGTGAATATGGTCTATCATGGCTCAGAATCTTCATTAAACAATTAGTATTTTGAATGGAAACAGGTCTGATCTGCTCTGGCAAGGCTCAAAACGCGAGCCTGAGATTCAGAGGTTTCCTGATTTGCAGTCGTTTGTCAGTCTGGTTTTTCAGCCGGATCGTTCACTCTTTTTCTGAAGTCATGAAAAGTAGGACACGCTGAAGGTGCAACCTGAAGGCCTATTAGTTATGTTATCCGTCAGGACCATTCCTGTGAATAGGGCCGCAAGTATAATTGTTTGCCTGTTAATAAGGTAATATTCCAATGAAAAAATTTCAGTTTTTAGTTTATTGCAGTCTGATCTGCCTGACTTTTTCCGGCTGTGGGAACAACTTACGGCAGGGATCACAGGCAGAACCCGCCGCAGCAGAATCTGAAACACGCCCCGCTAAGACCACTCAGAAAGAAATGGATACTCAAGTGACTGACGAAAGTGCGCCTGGCTACTCAACGACTTCCTCTGGTTTGAAATATCGCGTTGTTCGTGAAGGCAGCGACAAAAAACCGAAGGCTCAGGATAGTGTGACCGTGCATTATCGGGGCACACTCGAAGACGGAACCGAATTTGACAGCTCCTACAAACGGGGAGAAACGATTTCGTTTCCTCTGGGAGGCGTCATTAAAGGCTGGACCGAGGGTTTGCAGCTGGTTGGTGAAGGCGGGGAAATCGAACTGATTATCCCACCCGATCTGGGATACGGTGCCAGTGGTGCACCACCTGTGATTCCGGCCAACGCCACACTGCATTTTAAAGTGGAACTGTTTAAAGTAAATTAGTTGATGCTGCTCGATATCAGCCGATTTTCCGATTTTATCTCGCTAATGATTCAGGAGAGTATCTGTGACTCACTGTTGGCATGATGTGACTCCCGGGCAGAATTTGCCTCGCGAATTCACTGCCGTGATTGAAATTCCCACGTTTTCCAAAGTGAAATACGAGTTGGATAAAACAACGGGTCTGCTCAGGCTGGACCGTATGCTTTATTCAGCGGTTCACTACCCCGCCAACTATGGGTTCATTCCCCAGACTCTGGCTGAAGATGACGACCCGCTCGACGTACTGGTCCTCTGTCAGGAGCCCGTTGATCCGTTAACCATTCTCGATGCACGGGCCATTGGAGTGATGACCATGATCGACAGCGGTAAACCGGACCATAAAATTCTGGCGGTTGCCGTGAATGATCCGGAATACAATCCGTTTATGGAAGCATCGGAACTCCCGCCCCATCGGCTGGCGATGCTGAGACGATTCTTTCAGGATTATAAAATGCTGGAAGGAAAAACGGTGGAAGTCGAAGAGTTTCAGTCCGCTGAAGCGGCTTTTCCCATTATCGAAGATTCGCTGCAGAGATACAGCAGCCAGAGACGCCGCGGCTTTCTATAAGATCT